>URBP01000006.1 GCA_900546105.1 uncultured Collinsella sp. | reverse complement strand
GCTGTCATAAACAGCGCGCCGGCCTTATCGTTTGGCTAACGAGACGGTCCCGTTATGAATTGAAGTTCGTTGCAGAATCTACGCTCGAAACGCTACAACTGCTTGCGACGACGATCGCTCAGCGTCACACCAGCGGCCACGAGGGTGATACCGCCGATGACGAACACCTCGCCCGCAAGAGCGGAGTCATCGCCAGTCTGGGCGAGCGCGGCCGACGTGGCCTTCTTCTTGGCAACAGGAGCCTTTGCAGCAGCCTGCGCAACCTGAGGCTTGGCCTGCGGCTCAGCCTTGGGATGATACTTGTCGTACTCGGCCTGAGCGGCAGCCAGGGCATCCTTGGCATCGCCAAGCTCGGCAAGCGCGGCGGCATAGGCGTCGTTGGCATCGGACAGCTTGGCATCGGCATCGCTCAGAGCAGCCTTGAGACCAGCGGCGGCATCGACGGCGGCCTTATAGCGAGCGTAGGCAGCGTTCAGCTTGACCAGCTTCTCGTTGCCCGTCGTGCCCGCGGCAAGGGATGCCTTGTGGTCGACAGCCTCAAGATCGGCCTTGAATGCCTCGTCGTTGGCAAGCTCGGCCTTGGCCTTGACGATCTCGAGGTTCGCATCGACGACGGCTTCGTTGGCGGCCTCGAGCTGCTTCTGGGCATCGGCGACACTGGCCACGGCAGCGTCATAGGCGGTCTTGGCGTCGTCGACCGCCTTCTGGGCGCCGGCGAAGCGCTCGAAGGCCTTGTTTGCGCCGGCCAGCTCGCCCTCGGCGGCCTTGGCCTTCGCCTGTGCGTCGGACAGAGCCTGCGTCTTGGCGGCAACCGCCTGCTTGGCGTCCGAAAGAGTGGTCGCGGCCTGGACATCTGCGGCCTGGGCCTTGTCTACACCAGCCTGGGCAGTGTCGTCGGCCTTCTTGGCATCGTCAAGCGTGCCCTGCTTGTTCGCAAGGTCCGTCTTGGCGGCATCGCACTTGGCGGTAAGGTCCTTGACCGAAGCCGTGGCGTTGTCATACGCCTCATTGGCCTGATCGGACTTTGCCTTGGCGGCATCGCGGGCGCTGCGAGCCTTCGCCTTGTGAGCAGCGGCATCGGCTGCCTTCGTCTTGCTGTCAGCAAGCGTGGCGTTTGCCTTGTCGAGGGCCGCCTGGGCAGTGGCGGCCTTGCTCTTGGCGGCATCGAGCTTGGCCTGAGGCATCTTGACGTCGATGCCCTTCAACTTGGCTTCGGCAGCGTCGTAGGCCGATTTGGCCGCGGCGGTAGCAGACTTAGCCTTCTCGTACTCGCCCTTGGCGGTGTTCATGTTCGCATCGGCTGCGGCGAAAGCGTCCTGGGCGGCATCCTGCCCGTTTACAGCTGCGAAGTAAGCTTCCCTAGTAGTTCCAAAGTTCTTCTGCGCCTCGGCGAGCTTGCCCTGAAGCTCCTTGAGCTGCGCCTTCTGCGCCTGCGTGCCACCTGCGTTGTAGGCGGAATCGATGTAGTCGTTGACGAGCTTCTTGAACTCGGAGACAGTGAAATCAGCCTGAGTGTCGTCAGCGCTGTAATCGAAGATGGTTACCTCAGAATCGGTGTTCTTACCGCTACCGGTCGCGATACCGATGGCCGTCGTAGCGGAATCGACGATGTTGAGATAGTGCCCACACTCATGGTAGATGCTGTTGTAGTTCTGATAGATGTAATAAGCATCATATCGGTGGCTACCGAGATCGTCGCCATACTGTGCGACGTACTTATCGAATGCTTCCTTCTCCTGGGTGTAGAGACCGGTGTAGGGCCAGCCGAGTGTATCCTCGGTCTCGCCGCCGGTATATGCACCGCCGCCGCCGGCAAGATTCTCTCCATTGTCCCAGTAGCAGCCCGAGTGTCCCCAGATGTTCGATGAATATGATGTATTAAGAGCTGCTGCCACAGTCATGCGGAGGCTAACGCTGAGCGCCGACTGGCCGTTCGCCTTGCGGAGGTTGTTCTGGGTGTCGAGATATGTCAGGGCGTTGCGCATCTGCTCCAAGGAAAGCGGGTTGGTGTCGCGAGACATGTCCTGATCGACGTACTGGTCATACCATTCGGCCTTGTCATCGGCACCGGTCAGCATCGATACGGCTTCCTGGGCGTTCTTTTTCTGCGTAGCTGTGAACTGGCTGCCGCCGATGATGTAATTCATGAAGCCGAACATGCCCTGGCTGATGACGTTCTGATCCACGGTCATGTTCGACTTGAGGTCGGCAATCTGCTGCTCAAGAGCCTCAACCTGGGCATTAGCAGCGTCATAAGCCTTTTCCGCGGCGTTCGAAGCGGCGCAGGCTGCCTCCCACTCGCTGCGCTTCTGCTTGCGAACTTCGACAAGCTTATCGTACGCGGTCTTCTTGTCTGCTTCGGTCTGCTGCGCCTTCTCGTATGCGGCCTTGGCGGCGTCGCGCTCGCTGGCGGCGGCGTTGTACTCCTTGTTTGCCGCATCGTATGCAGACTGGGCAGATGCCACGGCAGCGTTGGCGGCGTTGGCCTTCTCCTGCGCGGCGGTGGCGGTATTCTGGGCCGCCTGCAGGTTCGCCTGGGCGGTAGCGTCGGCATCCGTCGCGGCATTGAGCTCCGCCTGCGCGGTCTTAAGCTCACCAGCGGCGGCCTTCTCGGCGGCCTCAAGCGCACTCAGGTCAACACCCGTACCCGAGACGGCAGCATCGAGCGCGGCCTGCGCCTGGTTGAACTTCTGCTGGGCGTTATCGCGCGCGGTGGTTGCGGCTGCGAGAGCAGCAGCAGTCTCCTGCTTCTTGGCCTGGGCAGTCGTCAAAGCTGCCTCGGTATTCTGCTTTTCCTGCTGGGAGCTGGCCTCGGCAGCCTTGGCCTGGTCCAGATTGGCCTGTGCAGTAGTAACGGCCTTATTGGCGTCATCGAGCTTTGCCTGCGCGTCCTCGACGGCCTTCTTGGCGGCCTCGTACTCGTCCATACCCATGGCCTCGAGCTTGGCCTGGGCATCGTCGAGGGCCTTCTTGGCCTCATCCTGCTTTGCCTTGGCGTCCTTGAGCGCCTGGGTCTTATCCTCGACACTCTTGTTGGCTTGATCGAGCTGATCGTTCAGGTCGCCCAGCTTCTTCTGCTGCTGTTCGGTCTTTTCGACGGCGGCTTTGAGCTCGTCAATCTTCTCCTGGAGCGCGGCGACTTCTGCTGCGTTCTGCTCGATTTCGTTGTCGCTCACAGCCTGCGAGGCCTGATTCTTTTGCTGCTGCGCCTGCTTTTGAGACCGGCCCGCCGCGTCGGCCTTCTTCTGGGCGGCATCGTAGGCGGCCTGAGCGTCCTTGAGCTGCTTTGCCGACTCCTCGGCCAGCTGGGCAGCCGTCTTTACGACCGCTTGGTTACCGGCGGCAACGGTATTCTCTACAGAACTACCCCCCCCCTGAACAGAATCGCCGTTACCGGTTGACGGTGCGGCGATTGCCGCCAGCGGCGACATGAGCGGCTGAGCGATGAGGCCCGCCGTCAAAACGGTTGCGACGGCGCGGTTAGCAACGCCCTTGACGTTGACGGCCTTAGTCCGAGGCTCAAAGTGTTGTGGACTGTAGTTTGCCATGGCTTTCTCCCTTTGACACGGATGTATCCATACGCTTCAAAATGTAGGAGCTGATTTTTGAATTCTGTTGCGCAACATTGGTCACCAGCGGATTTTTTGAAATTCGCGCTCTCGTGCTTCACAATTTCGTCACATATGTAGGAGCTGGTGCATCATATTCTTGCGGGATCGAATTTAGCCTGTGATTTGTATTTGCTCCCGCGTCATCCGCCCTATCGGATTCCGCATCCAACAGACACCTCGCCCGCCACGGTGTAGAGTTAGGACAACGGGCGCGTTGCGCGGACCGCGCTGGAATGAGGTGAACATGGAACTCGATAAACAACAGATCGAACGACTGCGCGAGCGCCATCACCGGCGCCACGGCATCCGCCCCGCCCATAGCGAGGCTGCCGAGCAGGCTGGTCGCTTTTTAAAGCGCGCGTTCAACATTCGCGAGGGACGCGCGCCCTATCACGTGATCCGCAAGCGTTTTGTAAACGGGGCGCGCCTGACTGGCTCCCACCTATGCATCCTCATCATCGCCATGTTGATCGCAAGTATTGGCCTCGATATCGACTCAGACATCGCCATCGTGGGCGCCATGCTCATCTGCCCGCTCATGGGTTCGGTCCTTGCCATGGCATACGGCATCGCCACGCTCGACCGCGAGATCACCGTCGAGGCCATTGCCAGCCTTGCGCTGCAAATGGCCTTTTGCCTGGTCACCTCCACGTTGTACTTTAAGCTCTCGCCCCTTGGCGCCACCACGGCCGCCATCATCGACAACTCGACACCCACCGTATGGGACCTTACCGTCGCACTCGCAGGCGGCTTTGCAGGCGGGCTGGGCAACTCGCGCGACCAGGAACCCGCCACGCTTATCGCCGGCGTGGCCGTGGCGACCGCGCTCATGCCGCCCCTGTGCGCGGCGGGTTACGGCATCGCCATTGCAAGCGGATCGCTGTTTCTCTCGGCGCTCTACGAGTTTGGCATCAACGTGGTCTTTATCGCACTGGCTGCCGAAGCCGTGCTGCTTCTTTTGCGCGTGCCGCTCAAGCGCGACCTCAACGGCGACGGTATTGTGACCGCCGAGGAAAATGCCGAGGTCGACGAGCTGTCACGCAAGGTGCGCCGCCGCATTATTGTGGGCACGGTGATCTTTGCCATCCCCTGCATCGTTATGACCGCGGGGTCCATTGGCTCGGCGCAGGCCGGCGTGCAGGACGGCTACGGCGTCACCGAGACCACACGCGAGCTTGCCGCGGTGCTGCCGGGCTTTAAGGATTACACCGTCGCCGTCGAGACCTCGGCTACCGAGGGCGAGGAAGAGGGCATCGTCGAGCGCGAGATTGTCGCCCATGTGACAACGAGCGAGGCGCTCGGGGCGCACGACCGCCTCGTCGCCCGCAAGCTCATCGACCTCAATGTGCCCGAGCTCGATCGCGTGGAGTTCGATGTGAAGTGATGCCGGCGCGGGATGAATGCTCGCACGGACGCAAGTTACGACGAGGCGCAGACGCGATACGGACACGAGCAAATTGCGGGGTGCAGTTCACACCCGAGCCCCGCTCGCTGTTTTATTGCCGTGAATCAGGCGTCCGCATCGACATCGCCAGACTCCACCGTAAACGCCGGATCGGTGCTCACAAGATAAAATCGGGTCACCTTAGTATTTCTAATTAGGTAAATCTGCCCCTGATTGCGTCGGCGCGATATATACGCAACGTGAACCGTGCCGAATTCTTCGCCGTTTTCCTTCTTTAATACCAGGATATTGAGATCATCCGTACGCTTAAACTGCCCGTCAACGCAGCTGCCGTCTTTGTCGACCAGTTGCCAACGATGGTTATCCTCTTCAAGAAAGGCCAGGGTTTCCAGACTTGTTTTGTCATCCCGATAGTAACCGTCAATGGCAAAGCCTTCGGAAACGCATTCCTGCATATAGGATGTTTCTCGATTTATAGCAAACTGCCCTGCAGCGCCCAGGAGCACAGCCAGGCAAACCACTGCAAGGGTTATCGAAATAACACGGCGATCCATGTTAGCCCAACCGATAGTTGTTTAACGGAGCACGAAACATACCTGGAACCTCCGATATCAGGGCAAACGTCACCTACGGCCTGCCGGCAATCATATGTTTCCAGCATCAAACCATATGGTTACAACTCGTTGGAGATAGATTCCATAAACGGACGATAATTTGCGGCGAACGGCTACATATATTCATTATCTCAGGGTTCTGGAGGCAATTTTTGGTGCCACCGAGACGTTGTTTTCGGAAGTATGCGGCAAATTCCGGAGCCCTCGAGCACACCCCGGTTTTTCACCAATAAAACCGCAGGTACAAAGCTTGGGCATATCCAGTGTGCTCGGCCTATTCAAATTTTGCCGCATACTTCCGAAATCCGAGTCCGCTGAAGGCGCCTGCAACGCTATTTACGCAACATATGTGCAATAAAAACGGGTGGCAGCCGGTACGGCTACCACCCGTTTGTCTCATATCCAGCACAAAGCAGGCCAGTTACTTCTTAATGCCGCGTCCCAGGCGCTCGGCGACCGATGCCACGGCCTCCTCGCTGGCCGGCCCGCAGCTCACACAGCCGTCATGAGCACGCATCTGGCCGGTGACCTCGTCCATCGCGAGCGGCGCCACCTTCTCGAGCTTAAAGCCCTTACCGGCGCGCATGTTCTCCTTGGCCACACTGATCATGAGCTTAATACGGTTGAGCTGGTTGACCTCGGATGCACCGGGGTCGTAGTCCACCGCGACGATGTTGCTCTCGGGGTGCTGACGGCGCAGCTCCTTGATCACGGCCTTACCCACCACATGGTTAGGCAGGCACGCGAAGGGCTGCGTGCAGATGATGTTGGGCGCGCCATGGTCAATCAGGTCGAGCATCTCGGCCGTGAGCAACCAGCCCTCGCCCATGTTGTTGCACACCGAAAGCACCGTGCGGGCCTTGTCGGCCATGGTGCCGATGCGCTCGGGCGCCTCAAAGCGGCGGGACTTCTCGAGCAGCTCTTCCACCGGCGTGCGCATCCAGTCCACGAGCTTGATGAGCGCCTGCATACCAGCGCGCGTGGTAGCAGAGCTTCCCAGCTCGTCCTTCTGCAGCTCGGCGTTGCTCATGGAGTACAGGAAGAAATCGAGCAGGCCCGGCACCACAGCCTCGCAGCCCTCGCGCTCAATGACATCGACCACGTGGTTGTTGGCTGTGGGATGGAACTTGACCAGAATCTCGCCGACCACGCCCACGCGCGGCTTGGTGCCCTCGCCCACGAGCGGCATGGTGTCGAACGCGCGGATGGCCTCGCGGCACAGCTTGGTGTAGTTGTGGCGGTTGAACTTAGGCGCCAGCTTGCGAGCGCGCGCCATGTACTCCTCGTAGAGTGCGTTCGCCGCACCGGGCGTGGCCTCGTACGGGCGGCAACGATAGAGCATCTGCATCATCACGTCGCCAAAGAGCACCGCGTAAACTGCCTGCTTAAGCAGCGCCGGCGTCAAATTAAAGCCAGGGTTGTCCTCGCCGAGCGCCACTGCCGAAAGCGAGATCACCGGAATCTCGGGGTGGCCGCTCTCGCGCAGGGCCTTGCGAATGAGCGCGATGTAGTTGGTAGCACGGCAGCCGCCGCCGGTCTGACTGATGACCACGGCCGTCTTGGACAGGTCGTACCGACCGCTCTCGATGGCCTCCATGATCTGACCCGTTACCAGAATCGACGGGTAGCAAATGTCATTGTTCACATAGCGCAGACCGGCCTCGACGGCATCGTGGTCGGTCGAGGGCAGCAGCTCCAAGTTGTAGCCGGCACCGCGGAACACCTCTTTGACCAGGTCAAAGTGGATCGGCGCCATCTGCGGGCACAGGATGGTATAGCCCTCGTCGCGCATCTGCTCGGTAAAGGGCACCTTGGGCCACGCGGTCGAAGCACTCTCGCGCTGTGCCTCGAACGTGTACTTGCGGCTCGCGAACGCGGGGGCATCCGTGGAGGGCGCCACCGGCGCGGCATCGCCCTGCTCGTAGGCCTCGCCCACAGCCGTGGCCTCGGCCAAGCGCTCGGCCTCCTGGTCCTTGAGTGCCGCCATGAGCGAGCGGATGCGAATGCGCGCGGCGCCCAGGTTGGACACCTCGTCGATCTTGAGCACGGTGTAGATCTTGCCACTGGCCTCCAGGATCTCCTGCACCTGATCGGTGGTCAGGGCATCGAGGCCGCAGCCGAAGGAATTGAGCTGGATCAGGTCCAGGTCGTTGCGCATCGTCACAAAACGGGCCACGGCGTACAGGCGACTGTGGTACATCCACTGGTCGACGACGCGAATCGGACGCTCGGGCTTTACCAGATGCGCGAGCGAATCCTCGGTAAAGACCGCAAAGCCAAAGCTCGAGATAAGCTCGGGCAGGGCGTGGTTGATCTCGGGGTCGTTATGGTAGGGACGACCGGCGAGCACGATGCCGTGACCGCCGTGGTCCTCGACCCACTTAAGGGCCTCCTCGCCCATGGTCTGGATGTCCTCGTGGAAGCGCGCGTCGGCCTCAAAGGCAGCGTTGACGGCGGCATCGACCTCGGAGCGCGTGATCTTGGGTCCACGCACGCGACCGCGACCGGCCTCAGCATCGGCCACGCGGTCGACGGCGAGCACCTGGTACAGGCGGCGCTTGAGCTCGGTCTTGTCATGATAGGGCACAAACGGGTACAGGAACTCGATGTTCTGCTCGCGGATCTCGTCGATGTTGAGTGCCAACGCCGTGGGGTAGCTCATGACGATGGGGCAGTTGTAACAGTTGCCGGCGGTCGGGTCCTCCTTGCGCTCCCAACGCACGCACGGCATCCAGATAAAGTCGACGTCGCGGTCGATAAGGTTCATCACGTGGCCGTGGCTCATCTTGGCCGGATAGCACACGCTCTCGGACGGCATGGACTCGATGCCCGCCTGGTAGGTCTTTTTGCTCGACTGGTCGGACAGCTGCACGCTAAAGCCCAAGCGCGTAAAGAACGCATGCCAGAAGGGGTAGTTCTCGTACATGTTGAGCGCGCGCGGGATGCCGACGGTGCCGCGCGGGGCCTCGTCGGGGCTCAGCACCTCGCGGTTAAAGAGCAGCTCGTTTTTCTTTTTGAAGAGGTTGGGGGCCTCGGTCTTCTGCTTTTTGTGGCCGGCGCCCTTCTCGCAACGGTTGCCGGTAATGAAGCGCCTACCGCCGCCAAAGTCGTTCACAGTAAGCTGGCAGTTGTTAGAGCAACGGCCGCAGCGGACATGCTTTTGCGTCACGGTGAGGTGTGCGATATCCTCAGCCGAAAGGATGGTCGAGGTGCCGTCGGCGCCGGCGCGATCGCGGGCGAGCAGGGCCGCACCGTAGGCGCCCATGCAGCCGGCGATGTCAGGGCGCACGGCATGCACGCCGGTGAGCTGCTCAAACGCGCGCAGCGTGGCATCGGACATAAAGGTGCCGCCCTGGACGATCACCTGGCTGCCGATCTCCTTGGGGTCGCGCAGCTTAATGACCTTGAACAGGGCATTCTTAATGACGGAATAGGACAGGCCGGCCGCGATGTCGCCCACCGTGGCGCCTTCCTTTTGCGCCTGCTTGACGCGCGAGTTCATAAAAACCGTGCAGCGGCTGCCCAGGTCGACGGGGGCCTTGGCATGGATGGCGGCATCGGCGAACGCGCGCACGTCCATGTTCATAGAGACGGCGAAGCTCTCGATAAAGCTGCCGCAACCCGACGAGCAGGCCTCGTTGAGCATGATGTGCTCGATAACGCCGTCCTTGACGCGCAGGCACTTCATGTCCTGGCCGCCGATGTCCAGGATAAACTCGACGCCGGGCAGGAACGCCTTGGCGCCGCGCAGGTGCGCGACGGTCTCGATCTCGCCGGAATCGGCCTTGAGGGCCTCGATGAGTAGCGCCTCACCGTAGCCCGTGGTGGTCACGTGGCCGATGGTGCAGCCCGCGGGAATGTGGTTGTAGAAATCGGCCATGATGACCTTGGCCGTGCCCAGGATGTCACCGTTGTTGTTGCCGTACCAGGTATGCAACAGCTGGCCGTCCTCGCCCACGAGCGCGGCCTTCATGGTGGTGGAACCGGCGTCGATGCCAATGAACACGCGGCCGGTGTAGCCGTCGAGCTTGCCCTTGGGGACGACTTCTTGGTCGTGGCGACCCTTGAACTCGGCAAAGTCCTCGTCGGTGGCAAAGAGCGGATCCAGACGCTCGACCTCGGCACCCTGCGTGTCGCCCAAGCTGTCAATGGCCTCGATAAGCTGCGGGAACGTGCTGAGCTTATTGGACTCGTGCGCCATGGCGGCGCCGCTCGCCACAAACAGGTGGGCGTTTTGGGGCACGATACGGTGCTCCTCGTCCAGGTTGAGCGTGAGGTAGAAGCGATGGCGCAGCTCGGAGAGGTACTGCAGCGGGCCGCCCAGGAAGGCAACGTTGCCACGGATGGGGCGACCGCACGCCAGGCCCGAGATGGTCTGGGTCACAACGGCCTGGAAGATGGAAGCGGCCACGTCCTCGGGGCGGGCGCCCTCGTTGAGCAGCGGCTGGACGTCGGTCTTGGCAAAGACGCCGCAGCGGCTGGCGATGGGATAGATGGTGGTGGCGTTGGCCGCGAGCTCGTTGAGGCCGCTGGCATCGGTGTGGAGCAGGGTGGCCATCTGGTCGATGAACGCGCCCGTACCGCCGGCGCAGGTGCCGTTCATGCGCTGCTCGATACCGTTGTCGAAGTAGATGATCTTGGCGTCTTCGCCGCCTAGCTCGATGGCGACGTCGGTGGCCGGGATGATGGTCTCGACGGCACGCTTGCTGGCGATGACCTCCTGGACAAACTCCAGGTCGAGCCACTGGGACAGCAGCAGGCCGCCCGAACCGGTGATGGCGCAGGTCATTTGGGCAGCCGGCAGCACGGTCGCAGCGCCCTCGAACAAGTCGCGGGCGCAGGCGCGGACGTCGGTGTGGTGGCGCTGGTACTTGGCGTAGACGATCTGGTTGTCGTCGTTGAGCACAGCGAGCTTAACGGTGGTGGAGCCCACGTCGATGCCCAGGTGCAGGTTGCCACGAGCGTTCTCGGGGTTGAAGATCGCGCCTTCGGGGGCGTGGGCGGCGGTGGCGGCTACGGGCTCAGCGGCGGTGGCGGGCTCGCTAGCGACGGACGTCTCCCCTGCCGCGTTCTTGGCATCGGCAACTGCCTCGGCAACTTTCTCGGCAGCCGCGGTCGCGGCCTTCTGCGCGGCGTCCACCACGGCGGGCGCGGCCTCGCGTGCGGCAGCGACCATGCGGTCCTTAATGCCCTCGACGAGTTTGCTCATTGTCTCTCCTCTTAGTTGTTGGACTCGACGGTTGCGGCGGTGTCGACCGTGTCCTCGAGCTGCAAGTTCAATAGCTTCATGCCGTATTCCGGCACGTTGATATCGATGGGTTGGCCATACAGGTCGCCGGGGCGCACAAAAGCGAGCACCGTCATAATGCGCGCCATGGCCTCGGGCGATTCGGTGAGCCCACGCTCAAACCAGCGCTGAATCATGCCGACCTCGGCGCTCACGACGTAGGTGACGTAGTAGTCAAAGAACGTGCCCAGCGCCAGGCCCAAAATGCCCGTCTGCGCACGCGGCACCACAGCCTCACGCGCGGTGTCGATAATCCTTTTAATGAAGGCCTGGTCGCCGCCCGGACCCAGCAGCGCACCGATTAAGTCGCGGTTGGCCGCAAGATAACGCAGCAGCTCAACCGAACCGGGCGCCGGCTCGAGCTCATCGATGTTGTGATAGAGATCGGGCAGCTGAGCTGCGGTGATGAGCTCAATGCGCTCACGGATCTCGGCCAGCAAGCCGTCCTCGATTTGATTGATAAAGTCGGGAATATCGCGATAGTGCGAATAGAACGTGCGGCGCGTAAGGCCAGCACGCTCGGTGAGCGACGCGACATTAATGCGCGAAAGGTCGCCGCTTTCGGCAAGCTCGCTGGCAAGTGCCTGGCGAAGGGCACGCTGCGAGCGAAGGGACCGGCGATCGCATTTCTCGAGCTGGGACAAGCGTCCTCCTTGTTACTCAGCCTGTGCGCTATTGCACAGTGCGAGTATTATTGCACACCGTGTGCATCAACACGTAAAGGCAATATTTGGGTTGTGACAAAGGGACAGTCCCTTTGTCACATTAGGTTGCGCTCAGCTTTTAGAAGCGGCATTGTCGATTGTCCAAAATGTCATTCGTGGGTAGAATAGTGTCGACGGCAGCCCAAGTTCTGGAAAGCTGGGCAGCGCCGTTGCTTGTTTTAGGGGGTCAACGTCTTAACGGCGGCGACCCCTCTTACGTTGCTTCGAACGTTGCTTGAGTGCCTCGGAAAGTCCGATAAGCGTCGTGAGGAGCGAGACCAAAGCGGTCAGGAGCTTCACGAAATCAATCAAATCGGTCATGGGCATCACCTCCCATCAGATGGAGGGCGCTGCCCGGCACATGGAACTGCCGTCAACGATACCGATTCTATCAAAGCGCAGTTAGATATGCGAATGTTTGTTCGTATTTCAGAAGATCGGAGCTCGGGTATGGCGAAGGAACAGTTCCTTCGCCATACCCGAGCTTGTCGCCGAACTGCCACCTACATTTTTCGAGTTATTCGGCCACGCTACTGGTTCTGTATAAATGCACCGCCGGGATTATCTGAGGGTTTTTGTCCTTATTTGAGCGTATACATGCCCATTTGCGCACTTACGTCACCGAATCAAACACCATTAGAGGCATGAATGTTCCCGAGAGGGCATCTTTAGCCATTTAACGTCCTCCGACAGGCCGAATAACTCGAAATTTGTTGGTGGCGAAAGCGTAATAGTCCTATACGCCAAAAGCCGGTATCTCCCATGTGACAAAGGGACAGTCCCTTTGTCACATTATTCGATGATGGTGCGGGAGTTCTGCGTGCGCATGGTGGCGAGCATGTGTTTGGGGACGGCGTGGACCATGCAGCTGCCGATAGTTGCGCTCGCGGCGACCTTGGCTGCATCGCTGCCGTTTTTGGTCGCGTAGCTGTGGCGGAAACGCTTGAGCATGGCGATGTCGTTGCCGCCGTCTCCATAGACCGCGACCTCGTCCTCGGCAATACCGTAGTAGCCCGCCAGCCAGGCCACGCTCTCGCCCTTGTTGCATGCCACGTCCGTGATCTCGAACATCACCGGATCGAACGGCGCGTTGACCACATGGTCCGAGCGCTCGGCAAGATATGCCTTAAGGTCACGCTCCAACTCGGGCGAGGTCACACGGCAGTTGATCTTGCACACATCGTGGCGCAGGATGTCACCAATCGACTGGTCGAAATACTGTTCCTCGTGATACCCGCCACGCGCACGCATGCCACGCATCACGATGCGCTTGATAGGACTGTCTTTTTTAAAGCCCGCCTGATGCATCTCGAACGAACCGCTCGAGTACATGCCATCGGGCGTGGAGCAATCAAAGCAAATGTCCGGAAACGCCTTGAGCAGTTCCTCAGTGACTTGCGGATCGATGGTCCAGGTCTTGAGCACCTCACCATGGCTGTCGCGCACGATGGACCCATTGGAGCAGCAGGCGTCAAGCGCCAGGCCCGTAAAGCCATGCTCGCCGATCGGCAACGTCGAGCGTCCAGTCGCGGGAACCACATGCAAGCCAGCCCCGGTCAGCTCGCGGATGGCACGGCGGATGGTCCCATCCGCCTCATGCAGTGCGTTCAGCAGCGTTCCGTCTAAATCACTCGCGAACATCTTGATCATGAGCGTGCCTCTCCTTCGTCTGCACGATATTGTAGACGAGAACGGGCGTGCCCCAAGAGAGGCACGCCCGTCAGGCGAAAGATTGTCCTACACCGCGGCGGGGCCGTGCTCGCCGGTGCGGATGCGGATGACTTCTTCGACCGGCTCGACCCAGATCGTGCCATCTCCAACGGTGCCGTAATCTTGGAAACGGAGCGGCAACGGACGCGAAACCAACGGGAAATACGCAAGCAAGGGAGCCGTGAGCGCGCCCGTCCCAGCTAGCGCCGGAACAGCTCGCGGGCTCGGTCGCGGAGGTCGGTAGCTCGAATGACACCCTCGTAACGATTGATGCGCAGACGCGGGAAGGCGTTAAAGAAGCGTAGGTCGCGGCGGCTGAGTGACACGCTCGGCACCGGGCGGCTCATGCGCTTGCCGGCAAGGCGACGACCGAGCGACGGACGCGGCATGCTCGGCGCGGCATCGGCCACGCGACGGGCAGCGAGCGCCAGGCCGCGAGCACCATCCGAAATAAACGTCGGCATCGAAGCCTTCTCGCGCAGGGCATCGAGCGCCGCGTCGCCCAGCTCGGCCAGCCAAGCGTTAACGGCGCGACCGCGGATATGCGTCTGCGCCACCGAGTCGATCGCCGAATCGGGAATACGTTCGAGCATAGAGTCGGAGGCATCGGCAAGCGACTCATTGATGCGGTCGGCAAGGTCGGCACGCACACGCTCCAGCTGATCGGACAGACGCCGCCAGCTCGCCAACGAGCACGCCGCGTCGACCATCATCGCGACCGCAACGATAAAGGCGGCCAAGCGCACGATTAGCACCGGCAGATGGCCAAGCAGCCCCAGCAATGCCGGCTCCACTAAACGGCAAATACACAACGCACCCAAGCCAAACGCGCAGGCCCAGTACAGGCAGATGCGTCCGTGCAGGTTAAACGGCAGATGCGAGTAATCCCAAAACCGGGCACCCGTCGTTTTTTCCAACAGCACGCCCACGCTATATTCGATCACGCTGCATACAAGCGCCGCGGCGACAAACTGGCTCGAGGCATCCGGAATCCCGCGCAGCAAAAGCCAGCAGGCTATGCCGCCCGCACCATAGATGGGGCAGCACGGCCCCAGCAAAAAGCCACTGTTGGCAAATCGTCCGTGGTTGAGCATGGCGCAGACTGTCGACTCCCACACCCAGCCGCAAAAACCGTAGAAGGCAAACGAGAGCACCAGCGCCGAGAGCGGACAGGCGGCAAGCGTCGCGCCGTCAAATGCCATGTCGATCGCAGTCCCCACCGTCTACCCTCTCCTCTTTTCGCTCGATTCGCTGTTCACGCCATCGTCAGCCTCGTCCTTGCGCCGCAGACGGCCGGCGACCGTCTCACGCAGCGCGCACCATTTATCGGCCAGGCACACAATCCATGCCTCACGACATGTCGGCGGCACCGGTACCAGCGGAAACATATGCCGCACGATAATATTCCGCTCGCGCGGCGTCAGCTCAAAATCTTCCTCGGCACGCGCCAGAGCAAAAAATGGATGCCGGAATCCGTGCAGTCGATGGCTTGGGTCGGGGTCGTGCCAATCGTAGAGAAAGTAATCGTGTAACAAGGCTCCGCGCAGCAACGAGGCGCGGTCGACCGAAACACCGACGCGGCCCAGGCGCTCGGCAAAGGACAGACTTGCCCGCGCCACCGAGGTCACATGCGTATACACCGTCACATCGCCATGCTGGATAAACTCGCGCGTCAGGTCCAGACGGCCCGCCTGTGCCAGTTGACGGGCAGCATGGTCTACTTCGCACGCGATTTTCTCGGCACGAACGGTATCGGACATGCGGCCTCCTTCCGGCGGCGCTCGGCGGCAAGCCACAGCCTGCACGCAATGAATAAAATCATCATGGAACTTATCAGTATGGCATCGGACAAAACGTTTTGCCCCACCAGTTGGCGAATTACCGCGCCGCCGTCACATATCAAACGCCAAAATGTGCGAGACTGTCTTGTGCAATTGTGCCGGCCGAGGGAGTGCCGGCGCACGATTCGCATGGAGTAACCCACAACGATGCTGCTTACGCAAACGACAACGCCCGAGGACGTCAAGGCTCTCGATCGCGCCGAGCTTCCGCTGCTCTGCGGCGAGATCCGCCACGCCATCCTCGAAAGCTCCGCCGCCGTCGGCGGGCACGTTGCCCCCAACTTGGGCGTCGTTGAGCTTACGGTCGCGCTCCATCGCGTGTTTAACTCCCCCACCGACAAAATTGTCTTTGACGTGTCACACCAGACCTATGCCCACAAGGCGCTGACTGGGCGCGCGTACACTTATATCGACCCGGCACGCTACGGCGAGGCCTCTGGCTTTGCCAATCCCAACGAGTCCGAACACGACCTGTTTGCCATGGGGCACACCTCCACATCGGTGAGCCTGGGCTGCGGCTTGGCGCACGCTCGTGACCTGGCGGGCGATGCGTACAACGTCATCACCATCATTGGCGACGGTTCGCTTTCGGGCGGTCTGGCGTTTGAGGGCTTTAACAATGCCGCCGAGCTCGACAGCAACCTGATCATCATCGTCAACGATAACGACCAGTCCATTGCCGAGAACCATGGCGGCCTGTATCGCAATCTGGCCGAGCTGCGCGCCAGCAACGGCACCTGTGAGCGCAACGTTTTCCGCGCGATGGGGCTCGACTACCGCTATCTGGACGCCGGTAACGATGTATTGGCCCTGGTCGACGCGCTGCAGGAACTGCGCGATATCGATCATCCCATCGTGCTGCACGTCTCCACCGCCAAGGGCAAGGGCTTTGAGCCGGCCCAGAGCGACCCCGAGCGCTGGCACCACGTGGGTCCGTTTGACATGGCGACTGGGCGCAAGCTCTGCCCGGGTCATCCGAGCGAGCCTGCGCCGCGCACCTATGCCGACATTACGGGCGAGGCGCTCAGCGCTGCCATCGAGCGCGATCCGCAGGTTGTGGGCATCACGGCCGCAACGCCCTACATCATGGGCTTTACGCCCGAGCTTCGCGCCGCGGCAGGCAAGCAGTTTGTTGACGTGGGCATTGCCGAGGAGCACGCCGTGACCTTTGCCACCGCGCTTGCGCGCTCGGGCGCCAAGCCAGTCTTTGGTGTGTACGGCACGTTTTTGCAGCGCGCCTACGACGAGCTGTGGCACGACCTGTGCCTCAACGACGCCCCCGCAACCATCCTGGTATTTGGCGCGTCGATCTTTGGCACCACGTCCGAGACGCATCTCTCGTTCTTTGATATTTCCATGCTGGGCGGTCTTCCCAACATGCACTACTTGGCGCCGGCCTGCATGGAGGAATATCTGTCCATGCTGAGCTGGTCGCTCGATCACCGCGAGCATCCTGTCGCGATTCGCGTGCCCGGCATTGGCCTGGTAAGCCGCCCCGACTTGGCGCCTGCCGAGGACGCCGATTACGGTGTCGCGCGCTACAACGTGGTGCGCCAGGGCCGCGACGTGGCCGTGCTCGCGCTCGGCGATTTCTTTGAGCTGGGCGAGCGCGTGGCAAACCGCTTGGCTGCCGAGTACGGCATCGAGGCCACGCTCGTCAACCCGCGCTATGCAACTGAGCTCGACCGTGAGTTCCTCGACAGCCTTGCCGCCGAGCATCGCGTTGTCGTCACTCTCGAGGACGGCATCTTGGACGGTGGCTGGGGCGAGCGTGTCGCGTGCTACTTGGCCTGCACGCCCGTGCGCACGCGCACCTTCGGCATCGCCAAGGGCTTCCCCGACCGCTACGACCCCAAAGAGTTGCTCGCTCAGAACGGCATGACGGTCGAGAACATGGCCGCCGAAGCCGTAAGGCTACTCAACGAGTAAGAAAACCTCCGCAAGGAAAGCACCCCTGCGGAGGTTTTTATTTTCACGACGCGAAAAACGAATAACCGTTCATACTCGATCTCCTTACTTATATATGTCGCGTTGCCGCCATTATAACGACCGCCGCGAGCGGCCACGCCGACCGCAAAACGTCATCTCAGCAGCAATAACCGACGTTTTCCCAGATAAAACCTACCAAAATAAACCTGTCCCTTTTGGTAGGTAGAATAACCCATAAGGTAAGTATGTTTCTGAGTTATTTCGTGTTGACCCATTTGAGCGCGATAGGGTATAACTCTACTCAACCGCTAGGGATTTTATTGAGAAAGGTGTTCTACCATGAGCAAAAACCTCTCCCAGCAGGTCGTTCTCGACCGCCGCGGCTTCGTCGCCGCCACCTTCGCAACCGTCGCCGGCCTTGGTCTTGCCGGCTGCTCCGACACCAGCGCCGAAGCCGACAAGGGTTCCGCCGCCGGCTCCTCCAAGAGCTCCGAAGATACCGAGGCTTCCACCATACTCGATGCCAAGGCATTCGACAAACTCGTCGACAACGGCCCCAAGGCCGATGACGACGCCATCGCCGCCAGCACCTGGGCCACGGCCGTCAAGGACGCCGGTGTCTTTAAGATCGGTGGCGTTCAGACCTCCACACTTTTCTCCCTCCTCAACGAGAAAGACGGTCAGACCCGCGGCTTCGACGCCGGTATCGCACAGCTCCTGTCCAACTACATCCTGGGCGAGAACAAGGTCGAGATCACCCAGGTGACCTCGGACACGCGCGAGTCCGTCCTGCAGAACGGCCAGGTTGACGCCGTCTTTGCCACCTACACCATCACCGATGAGCGCAAGAAGCTCGTCTCCTTCGCCGGTCCCTACTACTACACCCAGCAGGCTATCCTGGTGCTCGCCGACAACGACGACATCAAGGGCGTCGACGACCTGGCCGACAAGAACGTCGCCGTCCAGTCCGGCTCCAACGGCCCCGCCATCCTGGAGGAGTTCGCCCCCAAGGCCAGCCAGCAGGAGTTCAAGACCGACGAGGAGGCACGTCAGGCACTCCAGCAGGGCCGCGTCGATGCCTACGTCATCGACAACAACATGCAGCAGAGCGCCCTGGTCCGCGAGCCCGGCAAGTACAAGATTGCCGGCAAGCCCTTCGGCAGCAAGGAGCCCTACGGCATCGGCCTGCCGCTCGATTCCGACGGTGTCGCCTTTGTCAACGACTTCCTTAAGAAGATCGAGGATGACGGCACCTGGACCGAGCTGTGGCAGATCTGCATTGGCGACCGTACGGGCGACACCAATGTTCCCGAGCTGCCCGAGATCGGCGCCTAGGCAGCGAGCCTAGTAACGGCCGCTACGAAACCATACGGAAACGCACGATGCGCTTTATTGCGCTAAACTGTTTCCTCACTGAGTTGTCGGGGCTTCCGTACACACGGGAGCCCCTTTCCTTACCGGCGGGAGGTCCGCATGAGTCTCTCCGAGCTCTGGTCGCTCTATGGCCAGAACTATATCGACGCGCTGCTAGCAACCTGGGGCATGACGCTTGAGTCGTTTGCCATCGCCATGGTGCTGGCCGTCGCCGTCACCGTGATGCGCGTGTCGCCGCTCAAGCCGCTGCGCGTCTTTGGCGACCTGTATGTCCAGGTCTTCCGTAACATCCCCGGCATCGCGCTGCTCATTATCGTCGTCTACGCGCTGCCGCCGCTCAAGGTCGTCCTGCCCTACCGCACCTGCGTCATCGTCGCCACAGTGCTCTTGGGTTCTGCCTTTGGCTCCGAGAACTTTATGAGCGGCATCAACACCGTCGGTGTCGGCCAGGTGGAAGCCGCCCGCTCGCTGGGCATGAGCTTCAGCCGTATCCTCGCCAAGATCGTGATTCCGCAGGCGCTGCGCTCGAGCGTGCTGCCCATGACCAACCTCTTTATCGCCGTCATGCTCACCACCGCGCTCGGCAGTCAGGTGCCGCTTAAACCGCAGGAGCTCACCGGCGTGGTGAGCTACATCAACACGCGCTCGCTCGGCGGCGTCGCCGCGTTCTTTATCTCGGCGCTCGGCTACCTGGGCACGGCCTTTGTGGTGAGCCACATTGGCAACTATATCGATAAGAAGGTGAGAATCCTCCGATGAGCAAGCACTCCACCTCCGCGCTCACCATGCGCGATGCGCTCTACGAGGCTCCCGGCCCCAAGATGCGCGCCAAGATTCGCGTCGGCACCGCCATCTCACTTGTTGCCGTGGCCGCGCTCATCGCTCTGGTACTGCAGCGCTTTTATGTGACCAGCCAGCTTTCGGTCCATTACTGGTACTTCTTTACGCACCTCACCACCTGGAAGTTCCTGCTTGCCGGTTTTGAGGGCACGGTAAAGGTCGCGCTCACCGCCGGCGCCATCGCGCTGGTACTGGGCTTAGCCCTCATGCTCGGCCGTACCAGCGACATCAAGCCGCTGCAGCTGGTCTGCCGCGTGCTCACCGATTTCTTCCGTGGCGTGCCGAGCCTGCTGTTCATCTACTTCTTCTTTTTGGTGCTGCCCCAGTACAAGATCGCACTGCCGTCGTTTTGGATGCTCACGCTTCCCGTCGCGCTCGCTGCGGCCGGCGTACTGGCCGAGATCTTCCGTGCCGGCGTCAATGCCGTGCCGCGCGGCCAGGTCGAGGCCGCCCAGGCGCTCGGTCTCTCCAAGGCTAAAATCACCTTTAAAATCGTGCTGCCGCAGGCCATTCGGTTTATCATTCCGTCGTTGATTTCGCAGCTTGTGGTCGTCGTCAAAGACACCACCGTCGCCTACGTGGTGAGCTACCCCGACCTTATGCAAAACGCCCGCGTGCTCATTACCAACTACGACGCCCTCGTGTCGGTCTACCTAGTGATCGCGGTCATCTATATCCTCATCAACGTCGCAATCAACAAGGCCGCTGTCTACGTTTCGCGCAAGACCGGCGCGACCATCATTCGCTAACGATTTACCATTTCGAGTCATAAGGAGCCGAGCACCATGGCACAGAGCACTTCTTCTACCGGTAATCAGCCGCTGATCGAGCTCAAGCACGTCGATAAGCACTATGGCGATCTGCACGTCCTCAACGACATCAATCTCTCGGTCGACCGCGGCGAAGTCGTCGTCGTGATCGGCCCCTCGGGCTCGGGCAAGTCGACCATGTGCCGAACCATCAACCGCCTGGAAACCATCGACTCGGGCGAGATCCTCATCGAGGGCGAGCCTCTGCCGCAGGAAGGCAAGGATCTTGCCCGCATGCGCGCCGAGCTGGGCATGGTGTTTCAGCAGTTCAACCTGTTCGCGCATATGACGGTGCTGCAGAACGTCATGCTGGGGCCGGTCGACGTGCTGGGCGTGTCCAAGGAGGAAGCTCGTGAGCGCGCCATGGACCTGCTGAGCCGCGTGGGCGTTGCCGAACAGGCCGACAAGGTGCCCGCTCAGCTCTCGGGCGGCCAGCAGCAGCGCGTGGCCATTGCCCGCTCGCTCGCCATGCAGCCCAAGGCCATGCTCTTCGACGAGCCCACGAGTGCCCTTGACCCCGAGATGATCAACGAGGTGCTCGAGGTCATGGTCCGCCTGGCCCAGCAGGGCATGACGATGATCGTCATTACGCACGAGATGAACTTCGCCCGCCGCGTTGCCGACCGCGTCGTGTTTATGGCCGACGGCCAGATCGTGGAAACCGGCACGCCCGACGAGTTCTTCGACCATCCCCAGACCAAGCGCGCCCAAGACTTCCTCAACTCCATCAAGGGCCACTAGCCCAATTGCCATATCCGCTCGCCATGACCATCCAAACTCGAAAGCAACACCTATGATCGGAACTCGCACTTCATCGTCATACACCCCGCACGTCAACGTCGACCCCGCCGACCGTCCGCTCATCCTGGTGGCGCCGCGCTGGGAAGAGGCGAAGCCGTTTTTAAGCGAAACGCTCTCCCCCAACGAGGAAATCGCAAGTGTCTTTGTCGATGCCATCCTTGCCGCCGGCGGCCTGCCGCTGCAGATGTCCATCACCGAGGACATTGAGGTCATCCGTCATTACGTCGATATCGCCGACGGCATCGCCATTCCCGGCGGCCCCGATGTCAACCCCAAACGTTGGGGCGATGATCGACCCTACGACCCCACCCTCTGCTGCGAGATCCGCGATAGCTTTGAGTTTAAGCTGGTCGGCGAGGTACTCCGCGCCAAAAAGCCGCTCTTTACCACCTGCCGCGGCACGCAGTTGCTCAATGTCGCCACTGGCGGCACCCTGTGCATGGACGTGCCGAGCCTGGGCGCTCGCGAGGGCCGCACGCAGTGGCGCCATACCCACGTGCTCAACGACCCCGTGCATCCCGTCGAGGTCGTGCCGGGCTCGCTGTTGGAGCGCGCGCTTGGCGGGCACAGGCTGATCCAGACCAACTCCGCACACCACTGCTGCGTCGATCATCTGGGTAAGAGCACGCGTTTGGTCGCCAAGGCAACCGACGGCGTTCCCGAGTGCATCGAGGTCGAGGGACAGCCGTTCTGTCTGGGCGTGCAATGGCACCCCGAGTACACCTGGCAAACGCTCGAGACCGACTTTAACCTGTGGAAGTCGTTTGTCGAGGCAGCGGCAAAGGTAAAGCAGGCCCGCTAGCTCGCGAACCACTCAGGTTAAAGCCTCCTAAGCCAGGGGGGCGGACACCAGCTACGGTGCCCGCCCCCCTGTATTTGATATGCTCGGTATGATTATCCCTCACAAACAATCAAAGAAATCTCGACCACAATCGGTCGACCGTAAAGCAGATGGCAAAAACGATTGCTACGTTTATGAGGCAGTCAATTAAAATCGAAACGCATTGACCGTCCCCCAACGGGGTCACGCCGCAAATCCACATGAGCATCGAGGCTGGAAGCGGAAGCATGGAATTGGCCCCGATCTGTATGTAGATCGCTACAACGTTGACAAGCAACAGCATGCCAATCGGACCGAAGCCGGACCCAAAATAGGAAACAACGATTACGCAAGAAACCACGTATGCAAGGCAGGCGGCGGCAGCAAGAACAAGTCGATAGCAAAATACATGCAGGTTGAAATACTGCTGAGCATCCAAAACGATCGCGCAGTTAAGACAGTACAAAACGACACTCGTCAGGATAAACGCGCCCAAAAGGGCGAAAGAAGACAGCATCGCTCGCGCAACGATAGCGCACACACGCTTCCCTCCCCGGGCCTCCGACAGCCCCCACGGTTCCTCGACAAAGCCCGAACTGACAAAGCGCGGCACAATACAAGCAGCAATGAACGGAAAGAACAATGCATGAGCCAACGGGGCTACGTTGAACAGCAGACCGCGAAAAACCTCTGCATTACCAAATAGAAGGGCATCCTCCGCCGATAGCCGAAGCGTCGGGTCTGGGAAAAAGCCCAAGAAACTGTTCTCACGGAGGCCACAGAGCCACATCGGGAAAGAATTAAGCTGCAATACCACCATGCACGCATAAATTACCAGGATTAAGGCGTACGCCCATTTGCTCACATGCTTCCATTCTGAATGGAGGAATCTTTTAATCTGACGAGCCATTGAACACACCCCCGGCACGAAAGCTCACGAGAGCGTAAATCAATACCGATAGACAGCCAGCTGCCACGCCATATCCCAGAAGCGTCAGCTGCCCCATATCGCTATACCCAAGGGCACATCCGACTCCAAGATACGGCCCCGGAAGAAGGAAAATCCATCGCAAGGATGGTATGGGCGCCTGAAGGAAGGCTCCGTAGAGCGTCAAGCTCATGACAAATCCAATTATTATTACAGCCCCGCTCAATACAGCGCTGCCTGTAATCCGATAGATGGTCATCGTCTCCAACGCAACCGATATCACCAATACGGCGTTGATTATCATCGCAGGCAAAAATACAGTTAGTATGTTGTGCGAGTAGTTATGCCCTCCACGTATTATGGCTATTGCAAAAAGAAGAAGGCAAAGCGCGCTATACGCTGCGCCAATTATTAAAGCAGACGAAAATGCATGGGCTAGAGCCCCATAAAAGCGGTTGAGACCTCTTGCCGAAGAAATTCGGTGCCCCTCTTTATAGCCATGCTCCTGTAAAAGCACCAAACAAACGATGAGTGGAACGAACAGGGATGTACCGGCAAAAGCGCTGCGCGCAAGGGACTCATCAGGCGCAGAAGGATCGATTGCATTCCAGAGGAAACCAATATCCTCCCCACAAACGCCATAGCCAAAGGCTAGCAACGTTGTTCCGTTTTTTAGAAAGATGCCGAAGAGAAGGCCGAACGTCAGCATAAGCGCAAGACCAAACTGCGCCGGAAATATCCTGTGCAAACGCATCATATCCGCCTTTATGGGATGGATCGCCCGCTTCATAGCGAGACCGCCTTCATCAAGCGCCTGTAATACTCTTTTAGGGACGACGCCTCATCCCTTATGACGTCCATCGATTCCTTTTTTAGCAGTTCGCCGTCATGAATAAACAGGCAGCTTGTTGCAACCGATGCCAACTCATCCAAATCATGACTAGAGATGAGCATGGTCTTACCCTGCTCTCGATTCAATCGACCGATAAGGGCCCATATACTCTCGATGCCCAACGGATCCAATCCATTTGCCGGCTCATCGAAAATTAGTACGTCGGTGTCGCCCAATAAAGCCGTAGCTATATCCAGTCGCCGTTTCATTCCCAGAGAAAAACTGCCTACGCTCTTTTTCTCATCGATGTCCAGCCCGACTAGGCTCAAAACGCGAGGAATCTCACGTTTCTCATCAAGCCCCCATTCCGCACATCGGATTTGAAGATTCTCAACCGCGCTGAGAGATTGGTATGCTCCGCTGGAATCTGGCACATAGCCGACACGCGTCCGCATCAGACCAAGCTCTTTTTTTGATTTGCCTCCAAAGAGCTCCACGCTCCCCGACGATGGCTCACAGAGGCCCAGCACTATTTTAATAAGCGTGCTTTTACCCGCCCCGTTTGCACCGACAAGGGCACAGAGCTCAGACTGATGCACCTCGAAGGAAACGTCATGCAAAACGTGCCGTTTCCCGTAGCGTTTTGAAACTTTTGATAGCTTTATCGCCGATGCGTTCATTGGCCTCCCGTTCCGCTTGATAGCAAAACCGCTCATATCGTTCCTTCTTTCCTTTATCGTTTTCCATAGTTGTTATTGTTTTTCGATAACTCATATTTGTCAAGATAATCTAAAAGAAGGAACCCGTGTTAGACACGGGTCCCTTCACGCTGATATTTCGTTTTAGTTGTTCGCCTTAAGCTACTCGTCACTCAAATCGACAGCAAAGACTGATGTCGGAAGCGACGCCTCGTTGCCTCCGCCATCCTGCATCTGTCTCACGACATTTTTCGCGCGCTCGACAATAAGCTCCTCAAGCTCTTTCTCACTCACGCGCTGAATAATATCTCCCGGTTGACAATCAAGCTCATCACAGATATCGAGGAGCGTCTTTAGGCGAATAGCTTTTATCTTTCCGTTTCTAAGCTTTGAAATATTAGCCGGAGTATGCCCCGTCGCTCGAATCAGATCAGCACTGGTCTTTCCGGTCTTAAGCAGCTGCGTCTCAAGCTCGATGATGAGATAGCTCATGTTTCCTCCTACACAAGCTCGTCAGACTGCTCTTGGAGCAGCGAGGCATAACTCCAGATCGCCGAGATAAACAGACAGACAACTGCGCCGATAAACGACCCCGCATCAAAGGTAGCGCCTTGGCAAATCTCAATAACGAAGGAATGAGGCACGATGTAAAGCTCCAGTCCGCCAATGGTGAGATTGACCGATCCATAGGCACCAACAAGCGAAACCGCGGCGTTAACAGCAAAGGCAAGCGCGAGAACACGGATAAGCCACACATGCGTCTTGGTAAAGGGCGAGACGCCTCGCGAGATGTTACGGCTGATCCCGCACAAAACGACAAGCGAAATACCCACGACGAGTGCCAGGCACAGTCCGCTTGGGATAACGATGCACCCGCCATTGAGAAGCGTCACGACACCGAAAGAATCGACAGAAGCAACGTTTGCAACCGCATACCAGATCACGTAAACAACCAACGCGGCAAAAGCAACGAGCATCCCTGCAAAAACGGCTGCCATGCAAAAACCAAGCTTCCTGATATTTTCGCCCGCCTTGGCCATACGCTGAACGCTGTTGGACATACACTCACCCTCATCGGTTCTATCGTTATTCGAACAGTTTATCGAACAACGATATGGATTGCATGCGGAAAGCCCCGCCAGTGCGCATAGGCCATTCACTAATCAGAAGAGATGAGCGTGGATTTTTGGACACGTATCGAACGAGCGTGGATAATCTCCCACTTTGAGGCCGCCACCGGGCCTAAAACGGGAGATTATCCACGCTCATAGTCATCAAGGCTCACAGCCTCTTACTCGGCCGCCTCGCGCAGGGCCGACATCGTAGCCGCATATTGCTGCTGCAGCGCATGCATTCCCTCGCGAGCGCCGTCAACGGCATCGGCGCCGCGCAGCGCTTCCGTCACCACGACCGCCGGCTCGTACAGATTGTTGAATCCCAGGTTCTGGCTCACGCCCTTGAGCGTGTGCGCTGCCATAAACGCACTCTTGGCGTCTCCTGCCGCCATGGCAGCCTCCAGCTTGTCCATGCTCTCGTCATCCAAAAACTTGAGGGCAAAGCGGGCAAGCATTTCCTCGCCCATCAGCCGAGCGCACGCATCGTCATAATTAGCGCCGATCTTCTCATACGCCTCACGCATGGAAATCATGGATTAAAAACTCCTTTGGTCAAACTAAATCGTGGGAAACGCGACGACGTCGGCGGGGCGTGCCAACGTCTCGGCAATTTGGTCTTGCACCTCGAGCAGGCAATCGAGCAGCAGCGGGTTAAAGGTGCCGCACTTACCGTCCAGGATCATCTGGATTGCCTCCTCGTGCGGGATAGCGTCCTTGTACACGCGCACACTCGTCAGTGCATCGTACACGTCGGCCACCGAAACCACCTGCGCGGCGATGGGGATATCGTCGCCCTTGAGGCCATCGGGATAACCCTTGCCGTCCCAGCGCTCGTGATGCCAACGCGCAATCTGGTACGCATATTCCATAAGCGCATTGCCGGCGTGATGGCTACCCAGCTCAAGCAGCATATCGGCGCCGATCGTGGTATGCGTCTTCATGATCTCGAACTCCTCGGGCGTAAGGCGTCCGGGCTTGTTGAGAATCGCATCGTCAATCGACATCTTGCCGATATCGTGCAGCGCCGAAGCCAGGGCGATCGTGGAGCGTTCCTCATTGTCGAGGAAAATCGTGCCGCTACGCTGGACCAGACAGCCAAGCAGCAGCTCGGTCAGCTTCTCGATGTTCGTAACGTGCCTGCCGCTCTCGCCGTTGCGAAGCTCCATGACGCCAGCCATGATGTCGATGAGCATGCGACTGTTCTTGACGCGCTCGTTGTACTGCTGGGACAGCAGGCTCGTCAGGCGGCGCTGTTTGGCGTACAGGCGGATGGTGTTGTTTACGCGGCGGCGCACGATACGGGAGTCAAACGGGCGGTTGATATAGTCTGAGGCGCCCAGCTCGTACGCGCGCAGAACCATATCATCGGAATCTTCACTCGAAATCATGATGACAGGCAGATTGTCGATGCCCGATCGGCGCGACAGATCGGCCAGTACCTCAAAGCCGCTTATGCCCGGCATGACAATATCCAGCAGCACGAGCGACAACTCATCGCCATAGCGGTCGACCATGTCGAGTGCCGTACGACCGTTGTCGGCCTCGAGGATGCAATACTCGTCCTTGAGCATCTCGTTGAGAATGACTCGGTTCATCTCGGAGTCATCGACAATAAGCACCAAAGGCTTTTCGCTTTGGAAAGCCTCGATGGAATCGGCGTCGGTCACGACCGTACCGGCTTTTGCCTTAGCGCGGCTCAATAACTGGACAGCGCGGCCAACGCCCTCATCGACCGTCTCGCCATGAATGCGAACACCACCAACACATGCCGTCAAGCTCACGTACTCATGGCCCGGAATAATCGTGGAACGAACGGCATCGGACACCTGATGCAGGCGACGGGTGAAGTCATCGGAGGGAATATTGGGCATGACAACCACAAACTTGTCGCAGCCATAGCGCACAAGCTCGTCAGTCGAACGGATTCCGCTGCGTATGGCTGTCGCCACAGCACCGAGCGCAAGGTCGCCGGCATGACGGCCACATGTATCGTTGAAGACCCTAAAATCATCAAGGTCGATCATCGCAACGCCGGCATTCATGCGGACGCTTCGGAGCTTTTCCTCGTAATATCGGCGATTGCGCACACTCGTCAGCACGTCGGTGTAGACAAGGTCCTCTTCTGCGGCCTCTTGCTCATCGATCGGACGCACCATCAGCAGGACATGAGGCTCGCCCTCGACCTTCAGAGGGCGCAGGCGAGCGCGGTACTCAGTACCATCATTGAGCAGCTGCTCCGACACCTCATCGGAGTCTGCCAAGGCCTCAAGACTTGACTGACGCAGACAAGGGCAGCGATCGCCGGCGAGCAGGCAGTTAGGCTCGCTCTTAATCTGATCGGCCGACAGCAAACGTACCACGGGGTAGGTCTTCGCGACACGGGCGACCTCGGCGGCAGCCTCCTCGTCGGTTAGATTGACCTCGTGATTATTGAGCATATGGGGCCCTTTCGATAGTTTCGCATGGTAGCGGTGGGTTCCAAATGGTACAAGGGTAACACCTTGTCGATGCAGGTAAGTACGTGAATGCTGTTACATTTTTATGAGTTGGCAGGCGGCGCGATTGAAGTCGCAGACGTGAGGTTTTGAGCACATTTGTTAACACGGCCGAAACGTTTGCGGGTGAAGCCTGCTTTGGCCATTGCGGGTGTTAGAGCCCCAGGATGCCACGGACAGCCCGGGCAGCCGCTGCCGGGCGATCGCGCAGACCGTTATGCGCGCCCGGAATCGTCACGAGAGGGCAATCGAGATATTCGGCAGCCGCTCGCGTACCAGCCTCGCGGGGCGTGCCAATCGAGAGCTCGCCCAGGAGCACGGCGGCCACCGTTTTTGACGCGCGAACGCTATTCCAATCGGGAACGCAGGTCATAGTAATCCCGTATTCGTTCGCCATAAAGCAACGACCGTTGCGCAGGGCATGTTTGACTTCCGCTTCGGTCGTCCCAGGAGCCTCGGGGTCCAAGTCGCCGAGGGCTCCCAAGAAAAGCCGGAGCGCCCTTGAAACCTTTCCAGCCGCAATCATATCGAGCAAAACCGGAGCTGCGCCCATACCGACGCCTTCGGCCGACACAGCCGGCTCATGCAGAATCGTACGGGCGACGAGATGGGGTTCGGTACGAAGAAGCTCCAGCGCCACCAACGTACCGGCGCTGTGCGCAAGCACATTTGTCGGAGCGCCAACGTGTTCGATCACGGCTTGCAGATCGGCGGCCTGAGCGGCAAGATCATAGCTGCCGTCTGCCGCATCGCTGCTGCCACCACAGCCGCGGCGGTCGTAGGCAATTACGCGGTAGTTGCGACTGAGCTCACAAGCGATGCCGTCGAAAAATGTGCCGTCGACACAAGCGCCGTGCACGCACACCAAGGCAGGAGCATCAGGCGACACATCCGGGTCGGCATATTCGCGACAGGCAATCGTGGTGCCCGCATTCTCGACCGTAAAATCCATGTTGTGCCCCCATCATCAATGCTCATCCAGTTGCACGTCAGCACGGTTGGATGGACCCGCATTGCTTTACACCTTGTTAACAGATTAACTTTACCCGACCCGAGGCTTTTCATGGCACGGCATCATGAGCGACGTGAAAAAACGAAACTTGTAAAGCAAGAGCCCACACCTTGCTTTGGAGCCGATGCTATGCTTAGGCACAATTGTCTTGAGGAGCATATGCCTATGTCTACGTTTTTGAATGCCAGCCCCATCTTTGGGCCCGTTCGCAGCCGTCGCCTTGGTCTCTCGCTCGGCGTCAACATGATGCCGGCCAGCGGCAAAATCTGCACGTTCGACTGCATCTACTGCGAGAACGGCCTCAACGCCGAGCGCCCCTGCCATGAGCCGTATAACACGGCTGCCGTGGTACTCGAAGCGCTCGAGGCAAAGCTGCGCGAGATGGCAGCCGAGGGCGAGCTCCCCGATGTAATCACCTTCGCAGGCAACGGCGAGCCCACCGCCGCACCGGAGTTTCCGCAGGCTATCGCCGGCGCCATCGCACTTCGCGACCAGCTGGCCCCGAACACCAAGATCGCCGTGCTCTCCAATGGCACGCGCGCTGACCAGCCCGCTGTGCACGATGCGCTCATGATGGTCGACGACAACATCCTCAAGCTCGATACGGTCGACCCGGCTTTTATCCAGCTGCTCGACCAGCCCGTTGGCCCCTACGACGTCGAGCACCAGATCGAGACGTTCGCGAGCTTTAACGGCCACGTTATTATCCAGACGATCTTTTTGAACGGCGAGTACCAGGGCAAGTCCCTCGATAACACTGGTGAAGCGTACGTCGGCCCTTGGCTCGCGGCACTCGAGCGCATTCGCCCGCAGGAGGCGACCATCTACACGGTGGCGCGCGAGACACCGGTCGCCGGCCTTGCCAAAGCAGCGCCCGTGGTGCTCGACACAATCGCCGCACGCGTGCGCGCGCTCGGCATCCCCTGCCAGGTGAGCTACTAGCAAAACCACGCAGCAGCTAGTGCCCGCCATCCCGCCCCATCAGTTGCGGTGATATAGTTCCTATTTGTGCTGTTAAACCGCTTAAATCGGAACTATATCACCGCAACTTTTATGGACGCGTGGGTGGGCTATACTAGCTGCGAATGAAAGGAAGTTAGCCATGTTTGACAATGGACCCGTGCCCGGCCGCAACGACGCTTGCTGGTGCGGCAGCGGCAAAAAATATAAGAAATGCCATAGCGCCTTCGACGAGCGCCTCGAGCGCCTGTGGGAAGAGGGCTGGGAGGTTCTGCCCCGCACGCTCTACAAGACACCCGCCGATATCGAAGGCATTAAGCGTTCGGCCGCCATCAACGTGGGCGTGCTCGATTATGTGGGCGAGCATATCGCCGCAGGCATGACCACCAACCAGATCGACCAGATGATCTACGACTACACCGTCGAGCACGGTGGCACGCCGGCCGACCTTAACTACGAGGGCTATCCCAAGAGCGTGTGCACCTCGATCAACGACGTCGTCTGCCACGGTATCCCCTGCGATGCGGATGTGCTGCACGAGGGCGACATCATCAACGTAGACTGCTCCACGATCTTGGACGGTTACTTTAGTGATTCGAGCCGCATGTTCTGCATCGGCGAGGTCTCGGCCGAGCGCCAGCGCCTGGTCGACGTGACCCGCGCCAGCGTGGAAGCGGGCCTGGCCGCCGTCAAGCCGTGGCTGCCGCTCTCTGTTATGGCCGAGGCTGTGCAAAAGACGGTAGAGGACGCCGGCTTTAGCGTGGTGCGCGAGTACGGCGGACACGGCATTGGCAAGGAGTTCCACGAGGACCCGTTTGTGGGCTTTACCACCGAGGCGCCCGACGTGGACACCATCATGGCCCCGGGCATGGTCTTTACCATCGAGCCCATGGTCAACGCCGGAGCGCCCGACATCAAGATTAGCAAGGGCGATGGTTGGTGCGTGCGCACCAAGGACGGCAGCGATTCGGCCCAGTGCGAGGTACAGCTCGTGGTGACCGAGGACGGCTACGAACTGCTCAGCTGGTAGCCGTAGATGCGCCGGATGCTGACGGGCACGCTCGTCTTGCATCCGGCGTTTTATTTGAACGTTTTACCCGATAAAACCTGCCAAAATAAACCTGTCCCTTTTTGGTAGGCTGAGCGGAGAGGACTGCTTGTGAACATCCTGGTTTTGCTGCCCGTCAACGACCGCCATCGCGCAATTCTTGAGTCGAGCGCTCCGGGCGAGGACTTTATCTACACGAGCTCCGACGCTATCACGCGCGAACAAGTCGTCAACGCCGACGTGATCTTGGGCAACATAGACCCTGCCCTGCTTACCGCATGCGAGCACCTCCAGCTGCTGCAACTACAGACCGCGGGCTATGACGATTACTTGGCCGCCGGCACCGTGCCAGCCGACGCCAAACTGTCTTGCTCGGTGGGCGCCTACGGCCAGGCCGTGAGCGAGCACATGTTTGCCATGGTCCTTTCCATGATGAAGCGTCTGCCTGGCTATCACGACTTGCAGCGCGAGCATCGCTGGGAGGATTTGGGGCCGGTCACTTCGCTCAAAAATGCCAATGTGCTCGTGCTGGGCGCGGGCGATATCGGCGGCCACTTCGCCACGCTCTGCCGCAGCATGGGTGCACACGTCCGCGGCATCAAGCGCCATCCGCTCGTCTACCCCATCGTGTTTGAGGACATGGACGGCATGGACGCCCTACCCGAGCGCCTGGCCGAGGCCGACATCGTCGCATCCTTTATGCCTAGCACACCCGAGACCCGCTGCCTGGCGAACGCCGAGTTCTTTGCCGCGATGAAGCCGGGCACCTTCTTTGCCAACGGCGGCCGCGGCGACCTTGTGGTTGCCGACGACCTGGTTGCCGCCCTGGAGTCGGGACATCTCGCCGGCGCCGCGGTCGACGTCACCGACCCCGAGCCGCTGCCTGAGACAAGCCCGTTGTGGGATGCCCCCAACATGCTCATCACGCCGCACGTCTCGGGCTGGTTCCACTTGGAGGCTACGCTCAACAATGTGGTCGACATCGCCGCGGAGAATCTGCGTCACCTGCAGGCCGGCGAGACCCTGCGCTGCTGGATCGAACATTAGGGTTCCGCCGTTCTAACGAACGGCGGACCACTCGACGCTGCGAGCCCGTCTGGACGGCAATCTGCCTTTCAATCGTCGGGCATGGCCAGAAGGCCAATGCCCTCCTCTTTCAAGGCACCTTGCTCGCCCAGACGGGCTCTCGCTGACTTTTGTTCGACCTGTAGGGACTGGCTGACGCGGCTCTGTCTGTGGGCACTCGCTGACTTTTGTTCGGCCAGTGAGGTTTAGAGCTATTTAAGCGTTGTTAGATAGTTTCTTGCGTTTTCGACGTTCATTGCTGCGACGGGCGCATGCGAAGAGAGCTTGACATCGTTGGTGACCAGTAAATCTGCTTGGGCGCGTATCGCTGCCGCAATGATTAAATCGTCTTCGTAATCGCTATGGAGTTCACGCTGCCTGCTCGCCATCCATATGTCGCTCAGGTCACAGGGCACTGGCGTGGCAAGCTGCGAAAGCACGCCAAGACAATCCCATGCAAGCGATGTCGCTGCCGCAGCGGCATCTTGGGAAAGCGAACCATGCTCGCGCCGATACCATGCCTTATGTTCGCTTGAAATCAAATAAAACAGGTCTTTGGACGATGTCGCCGCATACAGCAAATCAACCTGCGCCGTGCATGCATCGCGTAAAAACTCAATCGCCACCGAACGACCACGTCGTGAGGGAATGAAGTAATCGAGCCACACGTTGGTGTCAACCAAGATGCGCTTTGGAGTCTCACTCATAGAGCCAGCTCATCTCCTCGCCATAGCGATCCGCATAGGCATTCCGTTTGAGCTCTTCGTCGTCCGATGGCTGAGCCTTGACCATATCGATTCCCGACTCACAGCAAGCGGCAGCGAACAGCTTCGACCCCTGATCCATAAGCTCGAGCTTACGTTTGGCGGCCTTTTCGCGCTCGCGCTGTTCCGCCCGGGCACGGCTGGGCAGCAGGATACCCTCGAGCGCACCGGGGCGATCGGCCAGCGACGCTGCAAGCTGCCAGAGCGCTCGCACCGCTTGGCTCGGCGTCATACCGGCCTTGGAGAGAGCGGCGTCCCCACTCCTTTTAAGATCGGCATCGAGACGTACGTTGATCTGAGCGGCTGTTGTGGTCATGACCCCTCCTTAATACTTCAAAATATCATAAAGCTCTATGGTAGATACGTAAAGCATGTATAGCATTTATAAGCATTAGCCGTACTCTGTACACAAAAAGCCGCCGAGGCGCACTGCACCTCGGCGGCCACGTATCACCGATCTAGTTCGGTTTCACCCTTTGCATTCGCCCAGATAAAACCTGCCAAAATGAACCTGTCCCTTTTTGGCAGGTATTAGAGCTCCACGCTTTCGGCTCCGTTGATGGTCAGGTCGCGCTCGTAGAAGGCGGTGAGGGCGCGGATGGCGTACATCACGTCGCGCACGCCGCCGGTCTCGTAGCTCGAGTGCATGGCCAGCTGCGGCAGGCCCACGTCCACGGCATGCATGCTCGCCTGCATATTGGACAGATTGCCGAGCGTGGAGCCGCCGGCCATATCGCTCTTGTTGGCAAAGGCCTGCGTGGGCACGTCGGCGTCATCGCAGATAGCCTGGAACACCGCGCGGCTAAAGGCATCGGTGCAATAGTGCTGGTTGGCGGCTTCCTTGATGACGATGCCGCCGTTAAGCACAACCCGGTTGCGGGCATCGCACTTCTCGGCGTGGTTGGGGTGCACGGCATGCGCGTTGTCGCAGCTCACGAGCATCGAAGCGGCAAGTGCGCGGTGGTACGACTCGTCATCGAAGCCCAGCGACCCGTTGATGCGGCGCAGCGCGTCGGCCAAGAACGTCGACATGGCGCCCTGCTTGGTCTCGGAGCCAACCTCCTCGTTATCAAAGCAGCAAAAGACCGAAACGTCGTGCGCATTCTCGGCGCCCAAAAATGCCTGCAGCGAGGTGTAGGCGCAGGCCAGGTCGTCGAGCTTGGGCGTCGAGATAAACTCGTCAGCCCAGCCCCAAATACGTGCATCCTGACGATTGACCAGGAACAGATCGCGACCCAAAATCTGATCGGGCTCAACGTCCAGCTCGTCGGCAATCAGGGCGTCAAAATCTCCCTGCTTAAGATCACCGGCGCTGATGAGCGGGCACAGGTCGACGGCGCGATTGGGAGCAAAGCCCTCGTTAACGCCGCGGTTCATATGGATAGCAAGACTCGGAATGATAGCGACCTCGCGCTCGGTGGCGAGCAGGCGGCTCTCAATACGGTCGCCCTCGCGCACCAGCACGCGGCCCGCGAGCGCCAGCGGGCGGTCGAACCAGGTGTAGTCGATCATGCCGCCGTAGGCCTCGGTGTTCAGGCGCAGCATCTCGCCCGCACCGTCGAGCTCGGGCACGGCCTTGACCTTAAACGTCGGCGAGTCGCTGTGCGACGCCGTGAGCTGAAAATGATAGTCACCGGCAACGCCGTCCTCGCCCCACGTCGCGGCCAGGTCCTCGCCCACCTTAAAGGCAACGACGCTCGAGGTGTTGCGCTGCGTGTAATAACGCCCGCCCGGTTCGATATCCCACGCCGCATTCTCGGGCAGGTAGGTAAAGCCCGCCTCGTCGAGCTCGGCCATAATGGTCGCCGCCGTATGGAACATGCTGGGGCATGCCTCGATAAAGTCGATAAGGTCGTTGGCGGCCTCGATATCGTCGGCCGTCACATGCACGCGCTCGGGCGTTTCCTGATCCGTCATGCTCTCCCCTTTCGCTGGGTTGATGGTCCCCTCCAGCATACCCCGCCACGCCAGTGCCGCACTCTTCATTCCGTGCTTAATTCCGCACCGCTCACCAAGTTGAGCCATCATGCCCGCGCTCCTTTTGCGACAATTGCGCTAACAGGACGAGAGGAGCCGTCATGAAGCCACGTAACATTGCCATCGCCTGCGGTGTCGCGGGAGCCGCCGTCGGCCTTGCCGCTGCCACCGGCATCGTTTACCGCAAGCAAATCAAGTCCGTCGCGTCGCTCAAACGCTTGACCGACTATGCGGATGGCTATGACCTGTACGCAATCGACATCGCCTACGGCTACGATCTTGATCGCATCATCGCCGCTGGCGTGTGCGACGACCAGGCCTATATCGATGCCGTGGTGGCGCAGGTGCTGCCCGGTGCGCCGGCACATGTCCAGGCGCCCCAGTTTGCCTGCAGCGCTTTTGCCGCCGTAGATGCCGAAGGCCGCGTGCGCACCGGTCGCAATTACGACTTTAAGGACGACACCTCGGCGCTGCTGGTGCGCAATCACCCACGCGGCGGCTATGCCTCCATCGGGTTTGCCGCCCTTAACAACCTGGGCGATAACACTCCGCTTGACTCCGTCGCCGGACGTGCCGCCGCACTCATGGGCCCGTTTGCCCAGCTCGACGGTGTTAACAAATGCGGCGTGTCCATTGCCGTACTCACTCTGGATTCCAAGCCCTGTGACCAGGACACGCAACGCCCCGTCATCAACACTTCGCTCGCCATCCGTCTGGTGCTCGACCGCGCGGCCACCACGCAGGAGGCCGTCGACCTGCTTTCTGCCTACGACATGCACGCCATGGCCGGACGCGACTATCACTTCTTTATCAACGACGCCGCCGGTGACGCGCGGGTGGTGGAGTGGGATCCGCGCGATCCCGACCGTGCATGCAAGGCGACGCCCGTACGCCAGGTCACGAACTTCTACGCCTGCTATGGCGACGAAGTGCTGCCCAACCAAAAGAATGGCGAGCTGGGCCATGGCAAAGAGCGCGCCATCGCCATCGCCGATGTCCTTGACGCCCATGTCGGTGCCCAGGACGAAACGATTGCCTGGGAAGCCCTGCGAGCCGCAGCGCAAGAGCCCAATCCGGAAGACATCACCAGCAATACGCAATGGTCGGTCGTCTTTGACAATACCGAGCCCGCTGCCGCCATCACGCTGCGCCGCCACTGGGGCAACGTCGATGCCTTCGCACTGTAAGGAGCCAGGCCCGTCGACCTTACGTTCCCTGACGTTGCTTACATTTCCATACGCTTGAGCTAACACGTTTTACCCCCGTATCAACAGTGTGCGGGGGTAAACTTATGCGCATGTTATAACTTGCCCGGAAGGATTCACCATGCTTAGGATCGGTCTTCTTACTAGTGGCGGCGACTGCCAGGCGCTCAACGCCACCATGCGCGGCATTGTCAAAACGCTTATGACCAATAGCGAAGAGCCTATCGAGATTTATGGCTTTGAGGACGGCTATCAGGGCCTTATCTACAGCAGGTTCCGCGTCATGACGCCCGCCGATTTTAGCGGTATCCTCACCCGCGGCGGCACCATCCTGGGCACGAGTCGCACACCGTTCAAGCGTCTGGATACCCCCGAGACCGATGGTGTCGAGAAGGTGCCGGCGATGGTCCACACCTATCATAAGCTGCAGCTCGACTGCCTGTTTATGCTGGGCGGTAACGGCTCCACCAAGACCGCCAACCGCCTGCGCGAAGAGGGCCTCAACGTTATCGCCCTGCCCAAGACCATCGATAACGACACCTGGGGCACCGAGTTGACGTTTGGCTTTACGAGCGCCATCGACGTCGCCACCAAGTGCATCGACGACATCCACACCACCGCCTCGAGCCACGGCCGCGTGTTTGTCATCGAGATCATGGGCCACAAGGTTGGCTGGATCCCGCTGTACGCCGGCGTCGCGGGCGGCGCGGATGTCATCTTGATTCCCGAGATCCCCTACGACATGGACCAGGTCATCAAGACCATCGAGCATCGCATGGAGACCGGCAGCCGCTTTACCATCGTAGCCGTCGCCGAAGGCGCCATCTCCAAGGAGGACGCGGCGCTGTCCAAGAAGGAGTACAAGAAGAAGCTCGCTGAGCGTACAAGCCCGTCGATCGTCTACGACATCGCCAAGGAGATCGAGGCCAAGACCGGTCGCGAGACCCGCGTCGCCATCCCCGGCCACACGCAGCGCGGCGGTCAGCCCGACGCCCAGGACCGCATCTTTGCGACCCAGTGCGGCGTTGAGGCGGCGCTTGGCTGCCTGCGCGGCGAGTTTGGCTACATGATTGCCCTGCGCGACGGCAAGATGTGCCATATGCCGCTCGAGGATGTCGCCGGCAAGCTCAAGTACGTCGATCCCCAGAGCGATCTGGTGCGCGAGGCCAAAGCGTTGGGCATCAGCTTCGGCGACGAATAGCCTCGGCCGAAATCCATCCCATCGGGCCCTCCGACCCCGTCCGACGTATTTCGATTTGGCTCCTCCCTTGACTCCGTCAAAGGTCGCCAATCGAAATCGT
>URBP01000005.1 GCA_900546105.1 uncultured Collinsella sp. | reverse complement strand
TCTCTTTCGCTGCGGTTACCGAGAAGAAAATCTAAGAATTTCCCGTTCACGTATGGCATGGCATAGGAGAGAGCGGTTCCAATCACCGTGATAGCAATGAAGACGAAAGCCCCTTTTGCTCTGATGAACCTCGAGAGAACGCATCGAATCAAGGAAGGCCCCAATCTACCCGCCACAAAACATCAATCACTGATACCTTACACCTCAACACAACAGGAGCGAAGATTTGCCAATGAGACTGCTTTAAGATTGCCTTGGGCCAATACGATCTCAAGCTCTTCCTACAAGAGAGTCGGAATCGGACATCTCCTCCGACGAACCTGGCAATCGGGCGGTTGAAATATCTTTTTCAACCGCCCGATTGCCACAATAGATTTGAGCATCCGCCCACAAACGTCCGCGTTTTATACCCATCAAATCCTTTGCCTTTTGTCGTCTAGACTAGAAAAATCGCTCGAAATAACGCAACCGGCCTGCTCGCTTGAAGAAACCTAAGCCCGTAACGTAGATGTGCAAACTTCCGAAACGCCTTGCGCGGCATAGTGCGTATAAACTTCGTCAACCGCCTCAGAAATATCTGAGTATCGCGCCGGGTCAAAAGCATACGATGTCGCAGCTATACCCTGCACCCATTCGGAACGCGGATTAATTGAATAGCCACACAGCATCATCATACATGCATCTAGACCTGATTTCCCAAGTATCCGACGTATTGATGAGAGCATCGCGGGTCGCCCCCGCACCATCGTCGTCACCCCTATTAGCAGTATTTACCGTTTTTCTCTAAATGCGTATCGCCACCCTTAAGAATACGAAGTGTTTTATCCAGACCCGATTGTCCTCCATCTCAAACGAAGGGATAAGGAATCTCATCCGGAATCGGCAGTAACGGAGGATTCACAACGACAAGCGAAAAACATGAGTCATCTCTCAGAGGGGAGTAAAGGCTCCCCTCAAGCACCCTAGTTTCGTCATCCAAAGAGTTGATGGCAGTGTTTTTCTTACAAAGGTCGACAACAAAAGGGTTGATTTCTACAGATGTTACATCCATGCCACAGTTGGTAAGTATCAGGCCCTGTATTCTGGGGCCAGAACACAAATCGAGAGCCTTCCGTGCGCTCTGCGGTGTAAGGCGCCAATCTCAGCAAATCTGTCCCACAATACTGCGCTGAAGAACAACACGGAACCCCTGAGCCAAACTCCCCTATACCTTATTAAGGCTAAGACAGGCAAGTTCACGCACCCGGCATATTCCAGAATAACATCCTATTGTTTTAGATGCTCTACAAGCATGAACAGCCGCGAATCGGAAAGATCTTCTAGTTTCGCCCCGACTGACCGCCAAGGGCCAAAATGGCCTCTCCATCCCCAGGCGACCGGCTCTGGCGCGCCGAGGAGTGTCCCCAAGTGCCGGCAGAAAAGGAACGTCCTTAACTGCCGGCTAGAGGGCACCGAAGAGGATGGCATAGGTAGTGGATTCGCCGAGCTTGAGCTCGTCGCCGGGATTGAGCTGGGCGGAACGGCCGGGCTCGACCTGAATGCAAACGCGCGTGGCCCCGTTTACCACCACGGTTCCGTTGGTGGACGACAAGTCCTCGACGTGCCAGATATTTTGAGCATCGCACCAGATATGGGCATGGCGGGCCGAGACATCGTCGCCGACGTCGGTAATATCGCCCTCACCAGTGGCCAGCGCGCCAATCTCAACACCCTGCTCACTCGGCTGAATCCAGCGCGGGGCGCTCACGACAAAACTGTTTTGCACGCGCAGCAAGCCCAAAGGGTGCGCCGGGGCGGGTTCGCGTTCGCCCGCAGTCAGCGACATGCCAAGCGAACGCGGCGTGGATGTGCCTCCGCCGCAGGTCGCGTTCGCGTAGTCGATGGCATAGTTCACCGAGGACCGCACATCCGCCGAACAACCGACGGCGACAAACAGCACCAGCACGACCTCGGCGCGCTCGGCGGGCATGAGTTCCGCCGCCTGGGACAGGCGATCGAGCGCGTTGCGATAGAGATTCGTGTCCTGGTGGCACTCTTCGAGCGCGCGTACCATCGGTTCACCTGCAGGACCGCACACCATATTGATTACAGCCGTGGAGTCCATGGGATTGCGCTGGCGCAGGGCCAGTTGCGACATAATACGCGCAGCCGAGGTACCGTATTCGGCAAAGTAGCGCTGCTGAAGCGTGCCGACCGGCGCGCGAACGATAAAGCGGGAAACCCAAGAGCGATCGGCGGCTCGGCTCTGCGGGCTGCGGCCGTCGGCGAGCGGACGGGACGAAAGCACCAAGCCGCACAGCTCGATATGGCTCAGATGCGCTGCGCGCTTAAAGATGTCAAACATGGCCCCGCATGGGGTGAGCTCAACTTGAGATGCCATGACCTAGGCCTCCTTGGTCGTAGAAATAGAATCGGACGATACTTCGACAGGTCCGCCAAAAGTACGGACAGCTGCGGCTCCACCGGCAAGCGGAGTCGCCATCTGGGCTTTTGTGCGTCGCGGTGCCGAAACGGGAAGTTCAAAGGCAAAGCCCATCGCAAGCAAAAACCACGTAAGCGTATAGGTTGCAACCAGAGCGGCAACAAGGCCGCCCATCACGGCGCGTTGGGAAAATACGCTACATGCAGCCACAACCAGCACCGGAACCTCGCAGGCAGAAAGCGCAAGCACACCCTGCAGGAAGCCCGAGCGCCGATCGCGCGCAAGTGCCCCCGCGGCAACGCCGGCTATGCCTGGCAGCGCCAACGCCAGTGCGGCAATAATACCCGGTAGCGACCCAGACCACACGAGCGATCCCAAAGTCGCCGTCACGCGAGCGCCCGACGCCAGCAGCGCGGCCGAAACCACGACCACAGCCCAAACCACGCCACAGACGACCGTCGCGCCGACCATCAGCGCGCGACGAACCGCGCGGCCAGACGCATCCATGGGGCACGGCGTGAGCGGCTCGCCGCGGAGCGAACGACCGACATTTTGCGCATAGTGGTCACAAAACGCCGAGAGCGCCGCCTCGACCGCCGCCGGCTCGGGACGATCTTTTTGATGGCTGGACAGACAGGCCATCACCACGTCGAACAGCTGGGCATCGACAAACGCCAGCGCATCGCGTAGCTCCTCGGAATCCGGCTCAAGCCCCAGCTGCTGGGCCTGCTCGGCCGCAGCGAGCGCCACATCGGGCTCACGACGAAGCAGCTGAGTCAAATCGCAACCGGGCGCATGGGCACCAATGGGATAGTCGGGCAGCGTGTCCATCTTGAGACGGTAGGGGCTGGCGATGTCGCGCGTCTTTTTGCGCGAACCCGAGGTGCCCGAAGTGCTCGGCGCGGCTTCGTATGGCGCGGCGCCGGCAATGAGCTCGTAAACCGTGCTTGCTGCGGCATAGACGTCGATCGCCGGCGACATACGCAAAGCGCGCAGGTCGGGAATATCGTCGGTGAGCATCTCGGGCGGGGCATAGGCAACCGTCGCGCGACGCAGCGTGGCATAGCGCTCCGTAAACGACGCCTTGCCGCCGGTACCGGCCACGGCCGACGCAGGCTCAAGCGCCAGCGACGAGCCAAAGTCGATCAGGCACAGGTCAAAGGTGCCCTCGGCAAGCTGCCGGTCAAGCGGTAGACGCGCCGTACGCACCATAATATTAGCGGGCGAGATATCGCGATGGACAAAGCCCTCGCCCACCAGGCTCATACGGCAGAGCAGATCGAACAGGTCGCGACCCAGACGCGCCGCCACAAGCGGCGATAGGCGGCCGGCATCGTCCACGGCAAAGCGCGAGCGCAAGCGGGCGAGCGTCTCGCCCTCGACCCATTCCATGACAATTGCAGGCACACCGTCGACCTCGCCCCAGCCATAGAGGCGGGGAAAGCCCTTAAGGCCCGAAAGGGCGCGATGGCATTCGTATTCCTCGCGAAACGCCGCTTTGAACTTGGCGACCAGCGCCTCATGGGCGGCGGCATCGTCAAACTCATCGCACGTTGGCAAGATGAGCTGCTTGAGTGCCACGGCCTCGCCTTGGGCGTTGACGGCACGCGTCACGCGGCCGATACCGCCACGGCGCATGGTGGCATCGTCGGCAAACAGTATCGTAAAACGACGCAGATAGGCAGGCAGTTCGTCCTGACCGAGCGCAATGGCCGGCTCAAACCCGTCGACACGCGCCAGGCGCAGGCCGACCATGGGATCGCGACCGAGCGATTGTGGTGTGGTGGATGCAAGATCGGTCATCATAGGGCAAGCGCCGCCACGTTATTGTTGAAGTTACCGAGCGCGACGTCATCATCGCCGTAATGGCCGACCCATTGACATAGGTTGGTGTAACAGCCCCACAGATTGGCATACTGCTGATACCACTTTGACCGGGGCGAGAATGTCTGACGACCGAACTCGGCTCGAATGACAAACATCTCCCCGACCAGGCTGTCGCACGGCCTGGGATCTCCCGTAGAGTTATAGGTCGAGACCACGTCATTGGCACGAGAAACATAGCCGTCGAGCATGTTGTACTTGGTCACAAGCCAGCTGTGAATGCTCTCTTCCTCAGCAGCGGAAAGGCCACCGGAGTTTGCATCGTTGTCAGTGTTGCCGCCCGTCGAGCCGCCGTTTCCAGACCCTCCGGCAGAGGAACCCGACCCAGAGCCACCGCCCGAACTCGACGAATCCGAGCCGGAGCCAGAAGTATCCGAGCTACCGGGCTTTCCGGACTGCTGGGCGTCCTGCTCCTTCTGCTGCTCGACCTTATTCACCGTTGCCGCCACGCTATTGTTGGACAACCGATCGATGATCTTGGTGTTGGTGAGCACGATGGTTTTGCCATTGGCAAGCGTGACTTCGTTGTCCGGGGCCTCGGCGCCGTCCGCGTCGCCGGTGCCAAACACAATATGCGCGACCACACTTGCCCAAGCATATCCAGTCGTGGTCCCCAGGTCACTTTTGACCTCATGCCCCACGCGCGGTTCGCGTGCGGCATGTGCCTGCATCATGGACGGCACGGTCATGCCATAGGCAGAAACGCCAGCTATGACCAGCACCAGCGAGCAAGACAGCAGTGCGTACGCCCGCGGCGCCAAGCCCAGTCGGCGTCGCATGCGCACCGCGGCGCCGCGCTTTGTCTGAGTGCCACCGGGCCGCATGCGTTCTCCTCCAACAAAAACACGCCGCTCGGGAGCGGCGCATTCATTCGAATCCATATTTGAGTGTATCAGCGAACCCAAAAGGTTCCGCAACGAATGGGCAAATTAAGGATGCGAGTGGAAGCATCCATGCGATAAGCGGATACAAAGCATCTTTGTTGCACAACAAACTTACAGTCGCACGGGGAAATTATGGCTACCCCGTGCGTCGCGATGAAGACATACGGCAGGAGCAGGCTCGCCACCTAAATCGTGCGACGGGCCTCGATGGCGCGCCCAAGCGTAAGCTCGTCGGCATACTCCAGGTCGCCGCCCACGGGAAGGCCGCTCGCCAGACGCGACACCTCAACGCCCAGCGGCTTGATAGTGCGGGCCAGGTAGCTCGCCGTGGTCTCGCCCTCGATATTGGGGTTGGTGGCGATGATGACCTCGTGGATGTCCTCGTGGCCCAAGCGTGCCAGCAGCTCACGAATGTGCAACTGCTCGGGACCAATCTTGTCCATGGGACTGATCACGCCGCCCAATACGTGGTAGAGACCGTGGTAGCTGCCCGTGCGCTCAATCGCCTGGACATCGCGCGGCTCGCCCACCACGCAAATGCGAGTGGTATCGCGCATCGAATCCTGGCAGATGGAGCACTCGTCGGCCGTGGCGTAGTTAAAGCAGCGGCTGCAAAAGTGAACCTCCTGCTTAACCTCCAGGATAGCCTCGGCCAGGCGGCGCGCCTCCTCGGCATCGGCCTCGAGCAGGTAATAGGCGATGCGCTGGGCCGACTTGGGACCAATGCCCGGCAGACGGCCCAGCTCATCGAGCAATTTTTGCAGACTATGGTTGGCACTCATATATATGCGTGTCTTAGAACGGCATGCCCGGGATGTTGAGGCCGCCGGTGATGGCGCCCATCTGCTTGTTGGCGAGCTCGTTGACACCGCGGACGGCCTCGTTGACGGCAGCCATGATCATGTCCTGCAGCATATCGACGTCCTCGGGATCGAGGGCATCGGGGTCGATGGTGAGGTTGACGAGCTCCATCTCGCCGTTAACGGTCACCTTGACCATGCCGCCGCCGGCAGAGGCGTCGACGGTCTGGGACTTAAGGTTTTCCTGCGCGGCGGCAAGCTGCTCCTGCATCTTGCGAGCCTGCTTCATCATTTGCTGCATGTTCATACCGGCCATGATGGCTCCTTTACGTGCGGCCGCGCGACAAGCTGCAAGGGCAGCCGGAGCGCGACGGGACTTTCAAACTCAAAAATCGTACCACGGCGCGGGGCAAGCAAGCGGGGCGGACACGCTACCTCAGTCGATATACATGTCCTTGAGCGTGACGCACGCCCAAGATTATGCAAGGTCGAATTATGCAAGGTTGCATAATTATCTCAAGCTACATCTAGCAGAGCTGGAACCAGGCAGTTTATGCGTAGGGCTACAAGGCTACATGGCAAAATGCCGAGCCGCTGCTCGAGGCGGCACGCATGGCGGCTGGGTATAATTTGATTGTCATAGATGACGATTTGGAGGTGCCCTCGTGAATGTCCCAGCCGTACTCCAAAACATCCGCTCAAAACACCCCGTTGCATATGTGGTTCTCTATCTCTTTGTCGTCTGGGTATTACTGGTTATCATCACCCATGCCATAGCTTTTGGAGCAGAACTGCTGATAGCCAGCTCGGACCAGCCCGTCGTCAAATGGGAGACGACCGATGAATGCACCGACGGAACCCGAACCATTTACTACAACAGCCCGTCCCTCTACCAAGAGTTCAAGGTCAAGATAAAGGACTCCAAGATTGTCGATGCCGAACTGGGCTCTTTATTTACAATCGGAGCAACCGTCAACGCCGAGCAAGTCGAGTACACGGACAGCCATGCGACGTATCGTATCGACCTCAGCATCCTAGGCCGACCGTCACGCGCCTGTCTGCTCGAATGCGATATACGCGGCACCACGTTGCACATGTCCGAAATACAGATGCGCCCGGGCAAGGGGTTCTCTTCTTGAGCAGTATACCCGCCTGCGCAGCTACTCCACCGGCTTGAAGATGGTGGACTGGCCGAAGACGCTGCGGATGAGGGCTTTGGCCTCGTCCTCGGTCTGCGGGATGCTCGGGGCTGCACCCTGATGGCCGAAGGGGCCGCCCGCACCGGAGTTGGACTCCCAGGGAGCTGCAGGAGCGTCCTCCTCTTTGGGGGCAGTTGCAGCGGACTTGGGCGCGGACGCCGCACCCGGCACGTCGAACGGAGGCAGATCGTCCCCACCAGCATCGGCAACAAAACCGCCAACCATGGCATCGTCGTAGGGAACCTGCTCGGATTCCCATGGCGCAGACGGCGCGGCGGGCTGAGCCTTGGGAGCGGACGCGCGCTCGGGCGCTCGGGGCGCGGGCTCGGTCGGGAGCTTGCCCGTGGCAGGAGCGCCGGCGGGGTTGTCGGAGCGCAGCCAGGGGGCTTTGCCCAGGTCAGACGACTTGGGCGCGGGCGAGGCAGGCTTGGGCGCGGGTGTCGGAGCAGCCGGTTTGGCCATGACGGGCTTAGGCGCCGACGGGGTCGGCGCCGCTATCGGTGCTGCTTTTGGCTGCGTCGCGCTGGCGCTCGAGGATGCAGGGGCCGCCGAGGACACGGGTTGCGGGTCCGCAGATACCGCAGCCCGTGCAGATGGAGAATGCTCCTCATGTTGAGGAGCCGGCGTGCCACCCCCATCCAGGACATAGTCGACGGTACGACGACCGAAGACCGCACTGACTGTCGGCAGGACCACCGACTGCGTGTCGGCGCGTCCAAGCATCTTGATGGCAAAGGTCGAGCCCGCGGGGAACGAGACCGTGAGCCTGGAGCCGTCGTCAGCCGTGGCGCGGGCATTGAGCAAAAGCCCCGCGTAGGAAGCCTGACGCGCCTTGACACGCTCGACAACCTCGGCCCATTTGCGCTGCAGCTCTCCGGCATCCTCGACCGCGGGCGTCTCGGCAGTACCGGCGGCGGCAACCTGGGCGGCATTGTTGGACTGGGGCTTAGGTGCCGGAGCGGTGGCAGGCGCGGGAGCCGCAACGGGCTGAGGCGTCGGAGTCGGCGCAGGCTGAGGTGCAGGCGCTGCAGGCTTGGAAGCTGACACGGACGCAGAACGGGACGCAGGCTGGGCAGCCGGAACAGCAGCACCACGGTCCCAAGGCATACCGCCCTGGCGCGCGGACGTAGCAGCGGGGGCAGCGGATGCCGCCGGAGCGGCAGCGCGAGCGCCCGAAATGAGCGTCGGCTGTTGGGCAGCAGCGGGTACGGATGCTGCAGGCGCGGCGGCCTGAGCAGCAGCCACGCTCGCCGGCACGGCGCCGTTGGCAACCATGGCCTCCAAGCGGGCCACGCGCTCGGCCAATGCCTCAATCGTTAAATCGGCCTCGGGACGTGCCAGGCGCGTGCAGGCGATCTCGAGCACCAGGCGCACGTCGCTCGCGCCCCTCATCTCCAGTGCGGCATCGTCGAGCACCGTCAGTACACGGGCCAGGCGGTCGGCAGGATGCTCGCCAAAGGCAGCGGCCTCGGCAGCAAGCGCCTCGGCCTGCTCGGAGCCGCCCTCAAACAGCTCGGCACGGGCACCGGCAACGCAGGCAACGTACACGTCACGCACATGCGCCACCAGGTCGCGCGTCAGCTCCAGCAGGTCGTTTCCTTCCTCGACCTGCGCACGGATCAGTCCATAGAGCTCGGCAACATCGCGATCGGCAATGGCGCGGGAAAACTCGCCCAGAATCTGGTCCGAAACCTCGCCTAAAAGCGAGCGGGCGTCGTCCGCATGCACAGAACCGTTGCCAAAGACGCTCAGCTGCTCCAGCGTGGACAACGCGTCGCGCATACCGCCCTTGGCATGGCGCGCCACGATAGCCAGCGCCTCATCGTCGTAATCGAAGCCCTCCTGCTCGCACACGTATGCCAGGCGACGCTCGATATCCTCGTTGCCGATGCGATGGAAATCGAAACGCTGGCAGCGCGAGAGGATGGTCTCCAGAATCTTTTGCGGGTCGGTGGTGCACAGCACAAAGATCACGTGTGCCGGCGGCTCCTCGAGCGTCTTGAGCAGCGCGTTGAACGCCGCCGTCGTGAGCATGTGGACCTCGTCGATGATATAGATCTTGTACTTGCCGCGCACCGGGGCAAAGTTGACGGAGTTGATGATTTCCTCGCGCACATTGTCCACGCCCGTGCGGGAGGCGGCATCGAGCTCGTAGACATCGGGGTGGTTACCCTCGGCAATGAGCTCGCACTCCTCGCAAGTACCGTCGGGCATGCAGCCGCTTGCACCCTCGGCGCGCGCCGCCTCGGCATTGCGGCACAGCAGCGCCTTGGCCAGAATGCGCGCCATGGTGGTCTTGCCCGTGCCGCGCGGTCCGCAGAACAGGTAGGCGTGGGACAGGCGCCCCTCGGTGATGGCGTGCTCGAGCGTCGAGACGATATGCTGCTGGCCCACCACGGAGTCAAAGGTGAGCGGGCGATACTTTCGGTACAACGATTCCATGGGTGCTCCCCCGGGTATACTGAGTCTTGTTGCCGCGGCGGCCATGCGGTCGCACGGCATACTGCATTCCATAATAACCCGTACGGCGAGCCCGCCGCGATAGGAGTCCAAAGAGCATGGCAGACGCAGAGAGCAACCTCGTTCCCTCCGAAGCAGCCGACCAGGTCGAGGTCGCGCTCGAGGAGCAGGCCGCAGCCGACGACGGCATCCTGTACCTCAACGAGTACCAATACGAAAACGACCTCGTCACCGACTTCGCCCGCCTGGTCGCCTCGCCCAGGCGTCGCGGCTCGCTGTATGTCGCCGCGGCAATTGCCGCGCTCATCGGCATCGGCATGCTGGTGGCCGGCGGCAACTGGATCAAGTTTGGCGTCGTCTTGATCGTATTCGGCGCCTTTTTGGCCTGGTGGAGCAAAAACCTGCACCACACCCTCGCCCGCGACTTTATCGACGCCGTTGAGGCCGACGAGTCCATGGGTGGCCGCTATCGCCGCGTCGCCGCCAACGAGGACGGCCTGATGGTTTGGGGCACGAGCGGCAAGTCGCAGTTCTTCCCGTTTGAAAAGCTCGACCACGTGCTCGACGGCGAGCGCATCTTTGTGGCCATGTTCGCCGACCAGGGCGTGACGATCCCTAAGGACACCTTTGTCCGCGGCGATGCCGAGCAGTTCGGTCCCTTCCTTAAGGCGCGCATCAACAAAAAACTCCGCATCGAGACCAAACGCAAGAAGATGAAGGCAGAAAAGGCCGCTGCCGAAGCAAAACAGGGCGACAAGCCCCAGGAGACCAAGGGCAAGCAGCGCAAGCAGAAGAAGAGCAAGAAGAAGCGGTAGGCCGGCCGACACCGAAGGCGCCGCGTACCGCCAATGGACCCGTTTTGCCTTGCTCTCGAGCTATTTCACTTCAAACCTTAAGAGCCTCCGCTCCGGCAGATCGGTCATCTTCATCGTGTAAGTCCCGGGAAATGCTTTCTCAAAACGGACGGTCTCGTAACCTTCGAAATAGTCGTTGGTGTTCTGCATCATAAATGGGACGAGCAACTCGTTTTCTGCCCCAACCTCCACGGCAAACGCAGCAGAGCCGCCAAGGACCGGCATGGCTTGCGTTATCAGATCGGTATTGACTACAAAATCATAGTTTGGCGCAGACTCCGGAACCAGATGCCAAACATACGCTTTGATTCCACCGTCGATATTATCCCTATTTCTGACACGCATCTTTACGGCGATAACGCACGTGATGTCGGCATCCTTCAGTCTCGTTTTCGTATCCACGGTGCCATATTTTGAATAATCGTCATGTGCTCGTTTGAGATACTCGCGCGGCGTGAGCAACTCTGCCCCGTCTATGCAAAACGAATACCCATCAGTCACCACATCCTTCGACCCCAGAAACGCTCCATCCATCGAGAGCCATTCGCCCTCCGCGTAATATTTCTCAGGAATGACCGTCCGGTTCCCGTTAACGACGCTCACCCTCATGCCCGCAAGGCCGGCAGCAGCACAGCAAAAAAGCGCGAGCGCCGATCTTCTCGTCCACAGGGTCTTCTTCATCGCGCTCACGACCTTTCCCGAACTTTCACAACGGCACCGTCGCGCATGCAGTAAACCCGATCGGCCAGTTCCTCGAGCACCTCTCCGTCATGGCTGGACAGAAGGACCTCACGACCCGTTGATGCCGCCATCGCCACAACGCGCTTGAGCATTTCAACGCCCGCTTCGTCGAGGGCATTCGTTGGCTCATCGAGAACAAGCAGCTTCGGCTTCTCCATAATTGCCGCAGCTATCCCCAGACGCTGCTTCATCCCAAGCGAGTATGCTCGGAACTTCTTTTTTTCGTCTGCATCGAGCCCCACGAGCCGCAGGGCAGAGCGAATGTCCTCGGGGGTGGCAACGCCCTTGATCTGAGCGATGAGCTTCAGATTGTCGTAGCCAGACAGATATCCCAAAAAGGAAGGCGCCTCGATCAACATCCCCAGACTCGGCGGGAACGAGATGTCCGCCCCAAGCCTTTGGCCATCGATAGAGATTTCGCCTTCGGTAGGCTTGATCAACCCGCAAACCGCTCGCATGAGCATGGTCTTACCCGAACCGTTTATCCCCTGAAGCCCGACCACAGTCCCAGGGTCAACCTCGATGGACACGTTGCGCAGGACATCGTTTTTACCCATGCGCTTCGATACGCCCCTTACGATCACACTCATATCTTGTCCCCCTTTTCTATAAGGTCGGCCCTTCGAAACCACAGTCCACCCAACGATAGGCATAACGACATAAGCCCAATTGATGACAAGACACTCGAGCCCGCCGCGATTCCCTCTTTGACAATTCCACCCCAGCGCAACAGCATCAAGGCGTTACCCAATAGCGCCCAATGTCGTGCATATGCCGAGCAGATCAGGTAGCTCATTAAAACCACAAACGAGACTGACGACCCAAGCACAAACCCAACCGCTGCCTGCGCAAACGCAAGCGCCTCAAAAGCAAATAAGAGACCTATGAAAAACGGCAGCGCATCTGCCTCGGCAGCTTTGAGAAACCACGGCGCCAAATTAGCCAGTTGAAGCGACTCACCATGAATGACCGCGCTGAACGAGGAGCTCACCACCAAGCTCCAAATCACAACAGAGCAAACCACCACGAGCAGTGAAAATGCCGTTACTGCCGCCACCAAGATAAAACGCGAGACCCACCAAAGGGTTCTTGCCCGGCATCGAACAAGCGCTTGCAAACCAAACCCGTGCAACGATTCGGTCGGATAGTCGAGTGTTGTATAGAGAATAAGCAGAATGAGAAATAGCCATCCTAGCGGAGGCACAAACATGACCCCGGGCCTAGGCTCAAACGGAGCAGATCCGGCAAACACGAGCGCAAGATTATCCGCAAACCCCAAGGTATCCGTTCTAACCCCATACACAGAAGACAATCCGTAGGCGTACACCAAGTTCGCAACGGTCACTGCCGCAATTGCAATAAAAGTGATGATGTTCTTCTTCAAAACGGTCCTCAGGTCCGCGGCGACCAGCCTAAACAGCATCAGACCACCTCGCGTCTTTTCCACGCCCCAGAAAAAGCCAACGAAGCAAGGGTCAATAATATGATTTCCGCAAAACCGGCTCGAATGTCTGGCCAGTTATTCAGCGATTCCGACCTGATGCTGTTGAGGATATTGCAGTTAAACCCCACACAAGCCATTACGCCGAAGATCCAGCCATTTGCAAAATGCCACGCAACCATTAGCAGATACGGGACAATTATCGCTTTGATTCTGCTACGAAACAAAATTGAGAAGCCAGTTACAGCCATGGATAAAGTCCCGAGCGTGACAGCATCGAACAGCGTGTATGCGAGCACATATGACAAAGGATGCGAATAAAATAGACCGGAGAAGTAGCTATGCAGGTAAAGTCCTACGTAAGTCGACTCATCGACCCGAGGAAGATACGCAGGAAAAAGCATCGAGACGATCAGGAAATTGACGAGCAGAGGAATGGCAGTCACTGTAAACGCGGAGAGGAAAGCAGACAGCATCTTTACGTTCACGTACGCCTTTCTGGAAACGCGCGTGCATATCTGCATGTCATAACCACTCAAACGCTCAAAGAGACACGACCAAGATCCAGCCAACATTGCAAGCAGGGGCAGTGCATAGAAAAACACCGACGCAGACAGTGGCGCGTTCGCGCTCACAACAATCCAGTTACCGAAGCTGCTTTCACGTGTTTGACCGAGATAATTTTCGGCTTGCACGCCAACGCCGTAACCAAAAGAAAGAAGGTTGTGGCGCTCTTTTTCCAAATTTGCCCACGGTTCCAGCGCGGCAGCTATTGCAACTGCGACCGCAATCAAGAGAGCAAGGATAAAAGCTGGACGTCTAATCGTTTTCGACAGTTCGTATCTTGCGAGCTTTTGGTTCATACGTCCTCCTCCCCCTTCCGACCCAGAAAGCCGGAAGGGAGCCATTTCAAACAACTATGCGGGAAGCTTGTGGAAATGCCCGACGCAGTCGGGGCTCCATACGCCAATAACAGTGCCGTAGCCAGACTCCGCCCATGCAGTCAGTCGCGCCGCAGATCGCCCGTTCTCACGGACGAGGTTATACATTTCCCACTGTCCCTTGTGATTCGAACGATACGTTCCCTGAGTACAATTCATGCTGCCGCTACCGCTTGTGTTATACGCACCGTCTGTATATAACCGAAGCGGATTTCCCGTATGGCCCTGGATATCCAGATAGAGCGATGAGGAATCATCCTTTTGACGGTAGCCAGTTGCACTCGTCCCGGCACATTGAAAACTAAATGCCTTATCGGCATTGTTCGTACAGGTCGTAATTCCCGTATCGACGTTTTGAGTAATGCTGGAAACCTGAGAGGTGTCAAACTCCTCTTGTGCAAACGATGCAGCGGGAACCCCTAGGGACAGACCAGCTGCAATCACCAAGCCGACTCCGATTCGAGCAATAGCGCTCCTTGGCTTAATCATGGCCTTCTCCAATCAAAAGCGGTTAACAATGCGTCGACGCACGGCAACCTTCGCATGAATAGAGAAAGATGTCTGTAAACACCCGCTATTGAGTTGATTGCTCAGGCGTTTACACGTTATTTACCTGCGATAACAATAAAATTAGCTCCGCCTTATTCTTGATCTTCAACTGGCGGTAAGATGCAGACCGCAGCGCTTGCACCGTAGATGCAGCGTAACCGACATCCTCCGCAATGGCCTTTGTCGTTGCCCCCTCTGCCGTCATCAGCAAAATTTGCGACTGAACATCAGAAAGGGAGCGCGACGTAAGCAGGGCCAGCTGGCGCACGCGGGCCGTTTCGGTGGACCCGTTCGCCCGGTACTCCAAGACGGCCTTCTCGTCCTCAACCGAGCGGGCGAGCGCGATGTGCGTAACGAACATGGGCACAGACCAGCAAACAATCACCGTTGCCACGACGACATTGACAGCCGAACTTTGCCCCAACAACGACGCGAGGAACAACGGCTCGAAAACCGTCAGATCCTGCACCATATTGAGCAAGACAGCCCAAACAGGAGCCGTCGCCCCGAAGCAAAGCATCCATATCCCAAGCATTTTGCGCTGCGGACAGCTTCGCATCACTATATATGTGAGCAGCACCCCCGTCAGCACCGCAAGTCCATGGATTCGCCCCCTAGCGACCGCATAGATTAAGGCAACCATGCCCATTGACACCAACGGCACGATAGCCCGAGCATGGGCATGCACCTTAAACGGACGCAGCCCAACAGCGAGCGAAGCCGTAGACGCCACGCCGCAAAACAGGACCGGCACAGCCATCAACGGAACGCGTATGCACATCAATGCCGCGATATAGATAAAAGACCATTCCACAGCAGATAGCACCGCCCATACGTACGGGCTTCCGAGCCAAATCGCTTCACCCGCTCTATCCAGCGCAGCGCCACGATTCGCTTTTCCACCCGCGTAGCATAGCGACAGAAGCAGTCCGAGACCCAATGCGTAGCTTAAGAGGGAAAAGGCGACAGCCCGCGAAACACCGGACCCCCAATCGCTATCCGCCATTACCAAGGGCCCCGCCGCAAGGAGGATAAAGAATAATGTGAGCAGGTATCGAAACAGCCGGCGCGTTCGAGCTGATGCCACTATATCGTCAGCATGCCGCTGCGGTAGCTCATGCCCTACAGTATCGCCCTCACCCGCAAACAGCGCCACGAGCTCGCGTGAGCCCGCAACCGACGCCTTCCCGTATGCTCGGTGAAGCGTTGTTCTCACCGTCGATGGCTTCGTATCCGTCTCCTTGGCAATTTCCGCCGGCGTTTTCCCTTTGAGCAGCAGTCGAACAAACTGCTCTTCTCTAGGCGACAGGGCAGGGGAAAACACCCCCGCATCGAATGTGTCGGACGCACAGGCGATATCCGAATTGTTGTCCCGTTTCCCCCTTAGCAACATGCATACGAAGGCAGCAGCGATAACGGACCCCATCGCCAGCAATGCAATGACCACGGCATCGCTTGCGAAGTATGCCGCCTCAACAGCCGGAATAAGACCAATAGGAACTGCTACGAGCACAGAACAGGCAAACACGTCGCGCCGCCCATGGCCAAAGGCACGAGGGCGGCAAAACGGCGGGGCCACAGTCAATGCGAGATAGACCAACGGAATTAAAAGCGCAAGGCCAATTGACGCGGCCGTTACAGGGGGCATCCCCCATGGCTCGGGAACGACTCTCCATGAAACTCGACAGCAAAACAGCAGGCAAGACATGACGGCTATTGTTTCTGTAAAAATCGCGTCCTGCGGGTGACGAGTTTCCCTTTCGTCAGTCCGTGTCGACCTCTGCGTCAAAGGAGAGTCCGCCGTGCCCCAAATAACATATGAGAGAAGCAGCGACCCAACAAAGCACGAGACACACGAAACGCCATGTAACAACCAAATCGGTGCAAACACGATTGGAATAGAGTCTCCGCGAGCATAGAAAGCCAGGTCGGCCCATTCGGGAACCGTTGCAATAACACCAAGGAAAACACCGATGGCACCGAGATGCCTCGGCCTTCTCATTCCCCCCTTGCATAGCGCAGCACCATGAACAAACGCCGCGAGGCATGCGCCCAGGATAACGAGCCAGGTCATTGCACCTGACGCTAGGCCGATTGAAGATGAAAACCGGTGATAAGGGGTGACCGCCATTACGACAAGCGCAATGGCGCAGGCAAATGTAGCAGAACGGCGGGAAAAGAGCATACGGCCTCCATAGCGTGTCATTATATCGCTCGAGCCGCTCGTTTATCTCTGTTCTCACACCAGCCAGCATCAATGATTCAGGCGAACTCCAATCCGCGCCAGATCACGGTCCGGCTTTTGTTCGCAGTCCCCACATCAAAGCGGGATGCGGTTTCCTTTTGGACGCCGGTTCGGAAAGCGCATCCCGTTCCAGGGCAATATTCTGGGATGCAGTTTCCGCAGCCCACCCCATTTGGAAAGCGCATCCCATAATTTGGCTGAAAACTGAGATGCGCTTTCCAAACGAGCCGAAACGGGCCGAATCGATCGGGCCACCTCGCATCCCGCTATCCTCGCCATCTGCCCGAGCGTGCTACACTAGCAGCATCTATGCCACCGCGAACGGCTCGGCCCCGCGCCCGCCGCTCGCAAACGAACTTTAAACGCACGAGGGTTGGCCATGCCGCTTTTCTCGCAACATACCGCCCGGTTCTCGCCGGACGTTCCTTTGGAGGGCACCAGCTCTCGCGAGCTGCTCAAGCGGTACCAGCCGCTCGAGACACTTGCGACCGGCGGTTTTGGCTCCATCGAGATCTGCCGCGACACGCACCTGCGCCGCCGCGTCGCCATTAAACGCATCCCCCTTATCAACGGTGCCGGCATGCCCGCTAGCGACATCATGGATGTCCTGCGCGAGGCGCACACTGCCGCCATGCTTCAACATCCCAACATCGTGCAGGTTATCGACTTTACGCACGACACAGCCTATGCCTACCTGGTTATGGAATATGTCGATGGCATGTCGCTGGCCGAGTTTTTGCACCGCGCGGACGGCCATTCGCTCACCTTTGACGAGGCCGCGGCCATTGCCGATGCCCTGGGCCAGGCGCTCACCTTCGCCCACAGTAATGGCGTGCTCCACCTGGACATCAAGCCCGCCAACGTGCTCATCGACCACTCGGGCAATGTAAAGCTCACCGACTTTGGCATGGCGCGGCTGTCGTCTGCTGGCGGCTTTGGCGGCTCACGCGGCGGCACCATCGGCTACATGCCGCCCGAGCAGCTCGATATCGAGACCGGCACGGTCGACGAGCGCGCCGATGTCTTTGCCCTCGCCTGTGTGATCTACGAGGGCCTGTGCGGCAGCGCTCCTTTTATGGCGGCCACGCCCGCCGACTCGCTCGGCCGCATCATCGGCGGCGCCACCTATCCCAGCGAGCTGATACCACACTTTCCCTCGGGAGCCGAGGCCGCGCTCATGAGCGCGCTCTCCCCCATGCCGCAGGACCGCCCCAACAGCATCGAGGCATTTTGCGACCAGCTCCTTGCCGGTCTGGGCAGCGTGCGCGAAGGCCGTCGCAGCCTGGAGCAAATGGTTGGCGAACTTTCGGATGACGAGCAGGAGCTCGACGATATCGAGCCGTCGCACTACGAGGACGACGTCATCGAGGTCGACCCCGCACTCGGCTGGGCGGGCACGCGCTGGAGCCATGCGCGCGACTACACCATGCGCGCTATCTCGGCGCTAACGTGCGGCACCTTTAGCTTTTTGCTGATGCAAACGGCCGGGGTCGCGGCGCTTCCCGGCCTGGTCATTGCGGCCATCGCGATCGGAGCGGCGGCTGGCCTGGCCCCCCAGATTGGCTCGGCCATCTCGGCTGTGGGCTTTTTGGTGCTCATGGCCAACGCCACCATGCAGGCACAGGGCATCCTGTCGATGCTGCCCGTCGCGGTGATCTTTGCTGCCGCCATGTCCGGTTGGTGGATCGCCTGGGGTCGCACCGAGGCTGCCGCGAGCGCCGCGCTCACCTGTGCACTCGCGCTTGGCTGTCTGACCGGCAATACCTTCCTGGCAGCTGGGGTCGCCGCCGGCGTCGCGTCATTTTGGCTCGGCCCGGCAAGCGCCGCCGCGGCAACGGGCATGGGCGCGCTTTTTGCCCGTCTGGCCACGATCGCGCTTTCAGCCGAAGGCGTGCTGGGGCTCGGTAACGTTGCCGCAGCGCTGGGAGACCCGCTCCTTTGGGCTGCCTTTGTGCTGGTCGCGGCAACTGCCGCAGCATCATCCGCGTTGCTCAATGCCCATGCCAAGCGTGCCGATCAGGGATCAAACCTTGCCGCAATCGCCGCCATCGCCGTCACCGGCATCGGCTGCGCAGCGGCGTCCTGTCTTGCACACCATATGGAAATTGCCAGCCTTGCAGCCGCGGTCATCGCCAAGGCGGCGGTTGCGGGAATCCTATCCTCTATAATCGTTGGGATATGCCTATATTTGCTCGGATACCAAAGAACCTATACGGAGAGTGATCTTTCGTGAACTTCCTGAACATCTTCGAGGACCACGTGGCCGGCATCTTCGGTGCCACCCGTGCCCCGTTCTCCTTTAAGAAGCTTGCCAAGCAGGCCGCTCGCGACATGGAGGATCAGACTCTGGTGATCAATGGCGTCAACACGGCGCCGGCACTCTATACCATCCTGATCGCCGCCGACGACGACCCCATGCTCGCCCCGTTCTACCCCGAGCTTTCGCGCGAGGTCCGCGAGTTCGTGAAGGCGCAGGCCGAAAAGCGCCGTTATGTCTTTGTCGGCGAGCCCCTCGTGCGCTTTATGATCGATCCGCAGCTGCGTGCCGGCAAGTTCTCGGTCTTTGCCGAGAACGTCGATGCCCCCACGCTCGGCCGCCTGTACGAAGAAGAGCGCGCCTATCAAAACGGTCTGGGCCAAAACAACTCCGCGGCAAGCCGTGCCGCCAGCGCCCCGCGCGCCGGCCAGCAGCAGTTTGCTGCCCCGCAGCAGCAGCGCCCCGCCGCCATGCCCCAGCAGCAGCCGACGCCTCGTGCCGCCGCTCCCGACCCGCTTGCCGTAGCAGATCCCTTCGCGCCTAGCGTCCCCGACCCCGCCGCAGCACCCATCCCGGTGCCGCAGACCGTCTCGCGCGACGCGCTTGCCGGCATGGGCGGAGCCGCCGCGACCGGTGCCGCCGTGGGCCTAGGCGCCGCAGCCGGTATCGCCTCCAACATGGCGAGCACTCGCGCCCCGCAGCGCCCGCTCGCCCAGCTCGTCGACGTCGTGAGCGGCGAGAGCCATAGCATCACCTCCGCACAGGTGACCATCGGTCGCGAGCGCTCAGTTTCCGACATTGCCCTGCGCGACCCCAACGTGTCGCGCCGCCACGCCCAGCTCACCTTTACGGGCTCGGATTGGTCGATCGAGGACCTCAATTCCACCAACGGCACGCTCGTCAACAACCGCCGCATTACGCGCTGCCCGCTGCGCAACGGCGATCTGCTGACGTTTGGCCTGAGTACCTTTGAATTTAGGGGATAGTCGCTTATGAACATCGATATCGTCCTTTTTGCAGGCCGCATCGTCCTGGTCGCCCTGCTCTATATCTTCCTGTTCGCCGTCATGAAGACCGGCGTGGGACTCGTGCGCGGGCAGCGCCGCGACTCGGCTATCTGGACGATCGATGTGGACAAGGGCCCGCGCGGTATCCGCGGCATCCACGTAGACATGCTCGGCCCCGTCATCGTCGGTCGCTCTCCGTCTTCGGACATCTGCATCAACGAACCGTTCGTCTCGGCCTCGCATGCGCGCTTTTCGCTGCAGGGCCCGGCGCTCATCATCGAGGACCTCAACTCGCTTAACGGCACGCTCGTCAACGGCCGCCAGCTCGTGGAGCCCGCGACGCTGCGTGAGGGCGACGAAGTCCAGATTGGCGACGTGGTCATGAAGGTGAACCGTCGATGATCGACGAGGAGAACAAGTCCGCAACTATGACCGAGGCACCGGCCGCCGCCACAGCTGCGCCGGCCCACGCCGCTCCGGCGGGCTCCGCACCCGTGGAGCCCGAGGACACCGTGTTCTCCCTGCCTCTTTCGCAAGTAACGCATGATATTTCGGATCTCGCCGATAACGAGGACGAAGAGGATGCCGTAGCGGCGCCCATCGGCGCACATGCTGCGGAACAGCCCACAGCGCCCGAAGCAACCCCGGCGCCGGCTCACTTTGCAGAGCCCGTCGCCGCGGCAATCAACGAGAGCGCTGCGGTGTTTGCGGCACCCGAGCCCGCCGCGCCGGCGTTTCCCATAGCCCCGGCATCCGAGGTTGCGCCCGCGTCTACGCCGGCGCCCGAGCCTATAGACGTCAGCCCGCAAGATAACGAGCCGACCGCCCGCGTTTCCGAGGAGCCCGACTCCCCGGACACCGGCGATTCCGAATCAAACGCCGAGACCGACACCGTCTCTCCCGGTGACACAGCCGAGATCGACGTTGCCGCCGTTGAGGCCAAGCTCAAAGACCCCGGGTCGACCATGAGCTTTGAGCCCCTGACCGAGGAGCGCATCGAGACCGACTCGACCTATGATGCCGGCACCACCACGCAACTCATGTGGGGCGCCCGCTCTGACGTTGGCTGCGTACGCCCGCACAATGAGGATTCCTACCTGGTGCAGTCGCCGCTCTTTTGCGTATGCGACGGCATGGGCGGTCACGCCGCCGGCGAGGTAGCCTCTTCCATTGCCGTCGAGACTATTGCCAAGACGGCCCCGCAGTCCGCCGACGCAGCACGCCTGGCCGCAGCCGTCGAGGCAGCCAACGCCGCCGTAATCGAGGCGGCCCTGAACGGCCTGGGCAAGCCCGGCATGGGCTGCACAGCCACTTGCGCCTATATCGAAAACGACACGCTCGCCATCGCCCACGTGGGTGACTCTCGCGCCTACCTGCTCCACGAGGGCACGCTCATCCGCGTGACCCGCGACCACTCCTACGTGGAGGAGCTCGTGGACGCCGGTGAGATTACGGCAGACGAGGCTCGCGTCCACCCAAACCGCTCGGTCATCACCCGTGCGCTGGGCTCGGACCCCGCCATGTATGCCGACCACTTCACTCTGCATATCGAGGAAGGCGACCGCCTGATCCTGTGCTCCGACGGCCTTTCGAGCATGATTCCCGATAGCGATATCGAGAACATCGCCACGCAGTCCTCAACCGCGCAAATCTGCGTCGACAACCTAGTGGACGCGGCGCTTGCCGCCGGCGGCCACGACAACGTGACCGTAGTAGTCGTTGACCTGGTTGACGATGGCGTTATGCGCGAGGCGCAACGCGTGCGTCGCCGCAACGTCACCATCGGCGTCGTCTTAGGTCTCGTCTTGGTGCTGGCGGCTGCCATCTGGGCCTACACGGGTGTCACCGGCTCGTACTACCTGGGTACCTACCAGGGCAATGTCGCCGTCTGGCGCGGCCTGCCCGGCAAGCCGCTCGGACTCAAGCTCCACTGGCTCGAAAGCGAAACCAGTATCAAGCTGTCCGACCTGCCCGAAGACACGCAAAACCGCCTCAAGGCGGGCATTCCGCAAACAAGTGTCGACGATGCGCAGGACACGATATCCAAGTACCGCCACCAGATCGACGAGGAGCAGACCCGCCAGGTGATCGACGCGCAAACGATTCGCGACAACACCGACCAGGGATCGACCTCCGAATCAGATTCCGAGAAAACCGCCGAACAGTCCGCCGAGGCCGAAGCCTCCGAAAAGAACTAGAAAGGGAGTGCCGCTTATGAGTCGCCGCAACACCGAGCTGCTCTTGCTCATCGCCTCGGCGTTCCCCGTCATCCTGCTGTATGCGATGTACGTCCTCACCGCGGGCGCTGCCATCTCCTTTGAGACGCTCGCCGTACCGATCGGCCTCTTTGCCGCCTTTGCCGCGGCCCACATTGCCGTGCGCATCTTGGCGCCCGGTGCCGACCCCGCCATCCTGCCCATTGTCTTTGTGCTTTCGGGCATCGGCATCACGTTCGTGACGCGTCTCGCCCCCGCTCTCGCCATCTCACAGCTCATCATCCTGTTTGTCTCGGTGGCCCTGATGGTGGGAACGCTCGCGTTGGTTAAGAACCTCGACGTAGTCATGCGCTACAAGTACACCTTTGGCATTATCGGCATCATTCTGTTGATGCTGCCTATCTTTATCGGCACCACGATCTCGGGCTCCAAGCTGTGGATTCGCATCGCGGGCTTTACCATCCAGCCCGGCGAGTTCGCCAAGGTCTTTATCGTGCTGTTCCTGGCCGGGTACCTGGCCGAGAACCGCGAGCTGCTCTCCATCTCCAACCGCAAGATCTTAGGTCTTAAGATCCCTCGCCTGCGACTGCTGCTGCCGCTGTTTGCCGTGTGGGGTGTGTGCCTGCTCGTCGTCGTCTTCGAACGCGATCTGGGTTCGGCCGTGCTGTTCTACACCATCTTCTTGCTGATGCTCTACGTTGCCACGGGACGATTCTCGTATGTCGTTATCGGCCTTGCGCTCTTAGCCGTTGGAGCCGTGGGCGCCTACAAGTTCCTGTCTCACGTTCAGGTGCGTTTCCAGGTTTGGGTCGATCCGTTTAAGGACGCCCAGGGCCAGGGCTACCAGATCGTCCAGTCGCTCTTCTCGCTTGCCGATGGCGGTCTGGTCGGTGTTGGTATCGGCAACGGCATGGCCAACAACATCCCTGTCGTCGAGTCCGACTTTATCTTCTCGGCCATCGGCGAGGAGATGGGCCTTTTGGGCGGCGGCGCCGTGCTCATCCTGTTTATGCTCTTTGCCGTGCGTGGCCTCACCACGGCTGCCCGCGCTAAATCCGACCTCGCCGCCTTTAGCGCCACGGGCCTTACGGCCGCCATCAGCTTCCAGGCCTTTTTAATCGTGGGCGGCGTTACCCGCCTGATCCCGCTGACCGGCGTCACCCTACCCTTTATGAGCCAGGGCGGTTCCTCGCTGCTGGCAAGCTTTATCATCGTCGCGCTCCTGCTGCGCGCCGGTGACGAAGCGACCGGACGCGAGGCCGAGCTTACCGGCACCGGCACTATGGCCGCCATCACCGATGATCAGGTCGCATCTGCCGCCGCCCCGACGGGCACGCGCTTTGCCACCTCGTCTTCCTACGGCAGCGGCAGCCATTCCGTCGGCTCGCGCATGCGCCGTCGCCTGCTCGACACGCCTGAATCCGGTGTGCTCGGCCGCGTTGCGCTCGCCAACCGTCTAACCCGTGCGGTGCTCGCCTTTACGGCGCTATTCGCCATCCTTATCGGCAACCTCACCTATGTCCAGGTCATCAAGGCCAAGGACTATCAGGACATGCCGACCAACAACCACACCATCGCCCGCTCCAAGTACATCCAGCGCGGTTCCATCATCACGTCCGACGGCGTGACGCTGGCCGAGTCGCTGCAGCAGGAGGACGGCACCTACGTACGCTCCTACCCCAACGGTAACCTGGCAGCGCACGTGGTTGGCTACGTGAGCCAGCAGTATGGCACCACCGCCATCGAGAGCGTCATGAACGACACGCTCACCGGTTCTAAGGACTACTCCAGCTGGAACAACGCCATCGCGTCGCTCGCGGGCCAGACCCAGCCGGGCAACACCGCCAAGCTCACCATCGACTCGCGCATCCAGACGGCGGCCGAGCAGGCACTCAAGGGCTTTAAGGGCGCTGTAGTGGTCATCGACCCGCGTACCGGCGCGGTGCTCGCATGTGCCAGCTCGCCCACCTACGACAACACCAACATCGACGCCCTACTGCAGGCTGGCGGCGGCGAGGACGGCTCTATGTACAATCGCGCCATGGACGCGCTGTACACGCCGGGCTCCACGTTTAAGGTCGTTACGCTTTCCGCGGCACTCGAGACCGGCACCGCCAGCCTTACCAGCACCTACCAGGCGCCCGGCTCCATGGACATCGGCAACGCACCGGTCACCAACTATGCCAACGAGAGCTACGGCACCATCAGCCTGCAGCAGGCCTTTGCCGTGTCCTCCAACGTCGTCTTTGGCCAGGTGGCAAACGAAGTTGGCGCAAACACGCTCGTGCAGTTTGCCAACGCCTTTGGCTACGGCCAAAAGCTCGGCCAGGACCTGACCTCCGCGGCCTCCATCATGGCAGACCCGTCGCTCATGACCGAGTGGGAGACCGCTTGGGCCGGCGCCCAGCCTGTCGGCATGGACCACACGCCCGGCCCGCAGACCACCGTCATGCAAAACGCCGTGATTGCCGCCGCCATCGCTAACAGTGGCGTGGTCATGGACCCGTACTTTGTAGCCCAGGTACTCGCCCCGGACGGAACTGTGGTCAAGACCACGCAGTCCCGCTCGCTGGGTCAGGCCGTCAGCTCCGCCACGGCCGACCAGGTCAAGCAGGCCATGCTCGCCGTCGTCCAGTCCGGTACCGGCACCGATGCCCAGGTCCCCGGCGTCAAGGTCGCCGGCAAGACCGGCTCGGCCGAGATCGGCGGCACCAACGTCAACTCGATGTTCGTTGGCTTTGCACCTTACGATTCACCCACGGTCGCCATCTCGGTGGCCTTGGAGGATTACGACAAACACGACGTCAAGGCGGCCAAGATTGCCGGCATCGTCCTGACCGCGGCGCTCGCCGCACAGGGAGCGTGATGCCCATGATTGAATCGGACACCCGAGGCGCGCCGCGGCCGAAGAGTTAGCGGCAACGCGCCACACGGCCCCAGCGGCCACATCGTAGGTACTACACACATCGTTGAGCGAATAGTTATGTTAGGAGCAGGAATGGAACAGAGGGTCCTCGGGGGAAGATACCTCCTCAAGGATAAGGTGGGGACAGGCGGCATGGCGACCGTCTTCCGTGCGCAGGACCAGGTCCTCGACCGCACGGTAGCCGTCAAGATCATGCTGCCGCAGTATGCTGGCGACGCAACCTTCGCCGCACGCTTTAAGCAGGAGGCCCAGGCAGCAGCCGGTCTCTCCTCCCCCTATATCGTGGGCGTCTACGATTGGGGCAAGGACGGCGACACCTATTACATCGTCATGGAGTACCTGCGCGGCACCGACCTTAAGAGCGGCATCAAGAGCCACGGCGCCCTCGACCCCAAGAAGGTCGCCCAGATCGGCTCGCAGATCAGCTCCGCGCTTTCGGTCGCCCACAAGCACGAGATCATCCACCGCGACATCAAGCCGCAGAACATCATGGTGCTGCCCGACGGCAACATCAAGGTGATGGACTTTGGCATCGCGCGCGCCAAGAACAGCCACCTCACGCAAGACAACAACGTGCTGGGAACCGCCCACTACGTCAGTCCCGAGCAGACCCGTGGTCAGGACCTCGGCCCCACCTCGGATATCTACTCGCTGGGCGTCGTGATGTACGAGTGCGCCACCGGCCGCGTGCCCTTTGACGGTGATGACGCCATCTCAGTCGCACTCAAGCAGGTCAACGAGCTGCCTATTCCGCCGAGCCAGATCAACTCCGGTGTCGACGCCGACCTTGAGCGTATCATCCTCAAGTGCATGGAGAAGGACCCGGCAAACCGCTTCCAGACCGCCGACGAGCTGCGTCAGGTGCTCAACAGCTACCTGTCGGGCCGTGCCGTCAACATCTCGGAGCCCACGCGCATCATCGGTGCACCCGGTGAACTGGGCGCCACCAAGACTCGCGAGCTTTCCGATCAGACGCGCGCCATGGTACGTCCCGTCTCGGGCGTGAGCGGCCAGAATACCGCCCGTAGCTCGGTTTCGGGCTCCACCGGCTCCTACGAGGTCGAAAAGCCCAAATCCAACAAGAACAAGATCATCGCCGCCGTGGTGGCAGCCGTTGCCGTCATCGGTATCGTGGTGGCCTTTGCCACAGGACTCTTTGGCGGCGAGCAGGTCACCGTGCCCGATGTGCTGGGCAAGGACCAGCAGACTGCCGTCGAGCAGATCAAGGAAGCCGGCCTCGAGGTCGGCACCATCGACCAAAGCTACAACGACGATGTCGACGAGGGCAAGGTCGCCGAGCAGACGCCCAACGGCCACACCAAGAAGGCCAAGGGCACCAAGGTGAACCTGGTGATCTCCAAGGGCCCCAAGCCCTCCGAGAAGGTTGAGGTTCCCCAGCTTGTCGGTCTAACCAAGGACCAGGCAGAGGCGGCACTGGCAAGCGTTGGCCTAAAGGGCAACGCCACCGAGGAGGCCAACGAGGCCGATGAGGGCCAGGTCTTTGAGCAGGGCACCGACGCCGGTAAGGAAGTCGAGAAGGGCACGACCATCTCGTACAAGGTCTCGAGCGGCCCGGATACCACGTCCGTCCCCGACCTGACCGACATGACCGAGGCCCAGGCGCGCAACGCCCTCGATATGGCAGGCTTTGGCGTCGACGTGAGCTACCAGGAGAACGACTCGGTTACCGAGGGCACCGTAATCAGCTGGAACCCCAGCGGCAAGCAGAAGCCCGGTGCCACGATTACCGTCGTCATTGCCAAGAAGTCCGGCAAGGCCACCGTCCCGGGCAACCTGTACGGCAAGAGCATTTCCGCCGCCGTCACCGCGCTCAACAACGCCGGCTTCTACAACATCGCGTTCTGCGATCAGAACGGCAACCCCGTGAGTGGCAACGAAAACGCCACCGTCACGGGCGTCTCCCCCACCGGCAAGCAGTCCACCGACAGCACGATTACGCTGACGGTTGCACTTTCTGGCTCGGGTTCGGGTTCGGGCTCGGGCACGGGCGACGATTCCGGTACGGCCAACTAGTCGCCACCCCACCGCCCATTACGGCTCTCGCCGCAAACATATTCACTCACAGGCGCCCGCTTGCTCCCCCAGCAAGCGGGCGCTTCGTTTTTGACATGGCATGAACCAGAAGAGCCCGGCACCGTGTCGGTGTACCGGGCTCGACAAATCTCTGGTGCCCCCGGGCGGATTCGAACCGTCGACACCCGCTTTAGGAGAGCGGTGCTCTATCCCCTGAGCTACGGAGGCATGTTGTATTAGTGTAGCAGATTTACGCCGCTGTAATGCAGCGTATACCCACTCTTCGAAGTTGCGGTGGAACAGCCCTCCGGAAAGTGCGTCCCACTATCCAGGCAAATTCTGGGTCAGACTTTCCCCATGAGACCTCGCTGGGAAACTGTGACCCAGAATTTCGGCTCGAAACGGGACACGGTTTCCCAAACGACCCCGTTCCGGAAACTACATCCCGGAATCGACGCTCGAACTGGGATGCACTTTCCCGATCGAGCCACATGGGAGACTGCGCCCCACTTTGAGGGGGCGCTCTTTAATGACTACTTGCCTTTGTGGAAAAGGTTTTTGATAACGGAGGGGATGCTCTTGGCGCCCTTGGCCGTCACATCGATAAAGTCGGGCGAACGCACGAGCTTATCCTCGTCGACGTACTTACGGACCGCGCGAAGCGTCTCTTTATCGTCGCGCGTCGAAAACGTAAAGTGGCCGTTGTCCTTGGTGAAGATAGCAAAACGCGTAATCTTCTTGGTGCCGCGCAAAACCTCGGCGGCGATATAGTCGACCTCGTCCCACGGGATTTGAATATAATCCTCGGGATTGCGCTCGTTATAGTACTCAAACGCCTTATTGCCCACCATCACGTTACCGTGGCTGGTAAGCCCCATAAGGCAGGTTGCCGGCGTCGTCAGATCGACCGTGCTGTTCTGAGATTGCGCCATACGCGCCTCGCCCTCCAATAAAAACAATCGGACCGCATCCAGTGTACCCACCGGGTGCGGTCCGTTTCAATGGCTCAAAAGCTCTTGCCTAGCAATTCTCGGTCTTAAGCCGAAACGTGCTTACATGAAGCCGCAGACGCGACCGATGATGCCGACGGCAAAGAGAGCCAGGATGATGACGATCGGGCTGACCTTCTTCTTGAGGAGCTTGCAGACCAAGAGAGTCAGGCACACGGCGGCAAGACCGGGGATGAGCTGATCGAGGTTGGCCTGAAGCGTGGTGACCTTCACCGGGTCGAGTGCGGTGGCACCGACAGAGCTGTACATCGTCAATGCCTGCTTGACGCCCTCGGCGCCGGCGGGCAGATTAGCCCAGTCGATATAGGCGCCAGCGGACTGCGTGACCTTGGAGACGATCGGGGTAAAGGAGATGGACACCCAGCGCTCGACCAGGGCGCCGATGATGAACATACCCAGGATGGAAGCGCCCTCGGTGACCTTGCCCATCAGACCGCCGGAGAGGTCCTTGGCGATGGAGGAGCCGACCTTGTAGCCAAACTCCTGCGTGTACCACAGGAAGGCGTAACGGATGATGTTCCACGCGAAGAAGAACAGCAGCGGACCGGCGATGCTGCCGGACAGGGCCAGGGAAGCGCCCAGTGCGCCCAGAATCGGGCGAAGGGTGAACCAGAAGGCGGGGTCGCCGACGCCGGCGAGCGGGCCCATCATACCGACCTTGACGCCCTGAATGGCGACGTCGTCAATCGGAGCACCGTTGGCGCGCTCCTCCTCGAGGGCGAGGGTAACGCCAATGACGGGGGCGGAAACATAGGGGTGGGTGTTATAGAACTCCAGGTGGCGCTTAAGAGCGGCAATCTGGTCATCCTTGCTGGTGTAGAGCTTCTTGATCGCAGGGATCATTGCGAAGCACCAGCCGCCGTTCTGCATACGCTCGTAGTTCCACGAGCCCTGAAGGAACTGATGACGGAAGCAAACCTTCTTACGGTCAGCCTTGGTGAGCTGAATCTTGTTCTCTGCCATATGTATCACTCCCCTCCTACTCGTAATCGTTCAGAATGTCGCCGAGCGGGTCACCGGAGCCACCGCCCATGCCGCCACCCTGCTTGGCCAGATCCTTAAGGCCAAGGTAGATGAGGGCAAGGGAGATGCCGATGAGGCCAAGGGCGATCAGCGTGAGCTGAGGGATGGCAGCAAGGACAAAGCCGAGGATGAAGAACGGCCAGGTCTCCTTGGTGGCCATCATGTTGATGACCATGGCGTAACCGACGGAAGCGACCATGCCGCCGCCGACAGCCATGCCGCCGGACAGCCAATCGGGCATAGCGTTAAGCGCGTTGGTAACAGCCTCGGCCGGGATGATGCACAGAAGTACTGCCGGGATGGCGATACGAACACCCTGCATGAGGATGCCGGCGTACTGCCAACGCTCGATGCCGGCGAAGTCGCCCTTCTCGGCGCAGGCGTCCATGCCGTGAACCATAGCGGTAGCCAGGGTACGGCAGATCATGGTCAGGAACAGACCAGCGACCGACAGCGGGACGGCGACGGCGATGGCGGCGGTAACGGCCTTGGCCGAATCGGTGGCGCCACCGTTGAGGGCGAGCACCATGATGATCGAAGAAGCGACCGAGGCCAGAGCGGCGTCAGGCGCGACGGCGGCGCCGACGTTAGCCCAGCCAAGGGCCATCATCTGGAGCGAACCGCCCAGGAGGATGCCCTCCTGAAGGTGACCGGTTACGAGACCGATAAGCGTGCATGCCACGAGCGGCTGATGGAACTGGAACTCATCCAGAATGCCTTCCATACCGGCAAGCAACGCGACAATCGCAACAAGCAGAATAGTGATTGCAGACATGTATCGGACCCTCCTTTACTATGCTTGAGCGGCCAGTTCGGCCTTAGCTTTCTTCAACATGGCGTCGAGATCCTCGGAGGAATCCGAAGGAACCTTGCGGACCTCGAACTTGACGCCCTTGGCCTTGAGAGCCTCGATGGTCTTGACATCGTCATCGCCCATAGCGACAGCGTTAGTGACGACGACCTTGCCCTTGGAGTGGGCCATGGAACCGATGTTGGCTTCCTTGATGTCGACGCCGGCCTCGATGGCCCTGAGCAGATCCTGCGGGTTCTCGAACAGCAGCATCGCCTTGGTGTCGCCAAAGCGCGTGTCCTTGACGACCTCGGCCATCTTCTTGATGGGCACGACGTTGGCGTGGACTCCCGGAGGGGCAGCCTGCTCGATCATGGTCTTGCGGAGCTCGTCGTGAGCAACGCCGTCGGAGACCACGATGATGCGGTTGGGGTTGATCTGCTTGGTCCACGTGGTGGCCACCTGACCATGCAGCAGACGCGTGTCGATACGGACGTGGGCGATCTTGATGTGCCCGTCGCCGATCACCGTTCCCGGAGGAATGGCACCCGCAGGAGCAGCGGCGGCCGCAGCCGGCTTCTTCTCCTCGGGCTCCAGAGACTCGGGCTTGACGCGCACGCCGGCCTTAGCCTCAGTCACGAGATGTTTTGCGATCGCATGTGCAGTGTTCTTTGCGTCAAAGCGCTGCGAATATGCCTCGATGAGCATAGGCAGGTTGACACCGGTGACGATAGCCCAGGAATCGTGGCCCTCGATGAGCCCGCTGATCTGATTGAACGGCGTGCCGCCCCACAGATCAACGAGGAAGAGCACCTGCTCCTGGTCCTCGAAGGAAGCGATTGCCTCCTCGACCTTGGCACGGAAGTCGTCGGGGCCCATGCTCGGCTCGAGCGAGACCACGGCAACAGACGGCTGATCGCCAAAGACCATCGAGCCCGTCTGCTTGATTCCAGCCGCCAAGTCACCATGGCTAGCAAGAACAATACTTACCATCACATAACCTCCTTTTTGTCTACGTAATTCCTACACGACAGTTATGGAGTATAGCTGCAAATACAGCAGAATTGTTTGAAAAACTGCAAAAGGTAGCATTATTTGTTTAAACGTCTTGTTTTGTTACAAGCTGATTACATTCCAGTATTTTGGCTGATTTGCTGCTGAGGATTGATAGCTGATCTATTTACATGACCGAATTGAGCACGCTGTTCATTATTGCCGGTTTTAAACAGACACAAATGTGCTCGTGTTGAGGCTATTTCGTTTAAACAGATGGTACTTGACTAATGGTAAGAAATATGCTCTAGCAAAGTAGTCGTTGGGGACGTTCTTTAATGACTAGTCGTTTAAGAACGTCCCCAACGACTAAGTTAGGCGATATGGAGGGGGTTGGCGGCGTCGACGGCGTCGGGGGCATCGGAGAGGCCGTCGGGGGCAGCGTCTGTCGGGTCCTCGTCGGGGGTCTCGATCTGCTTGATCATGACCTCCTGGCCCTGCAGCAGATAGGTCTCGCCGCTACCGCAATGGGGGCAGGTCTTGCCGTGCTCGACCGTCGCGTAGTCGCAGCCGCACGCCTCGCAATGCGTCACGGCCTCGACAGGCTCCACAATAAGCTCCGCGCCCTGCGTGATAGGCTTTTTATCTGCCGCCCAGCGCCAAGCGTCAAGCAGCAGATCGGGAACGACGCCCGAGACCTCGCCCAGCAGCAACGTCACACTCGAAACGCGACGCACGCCATTGGCGCGCGCCACATTCTCAACATCACGAATGATGTGATACACAATCCCTAATTCATGCAAGTCGAAACCCTTTCTGCAGAGGTTGATTCGATGCAAACTCAAAGCAAGGGGACGGCGAAATCTAGTCTGCGCCGTCCCCTTACCCGCCATGGTTACCTATTTACGACCGAACTTAATCTTGATGGCGCGCTTCAAAGCGTACTTGCCGAGGCTCGGGAGCTTTTGCTCGTATTTGACCATCGTTGAGCACTCGGGGCGGTCGCGATCCAGATGGATGGCGTCAAACGCGCACTTGGTAGTACACAGACCGCAGCCGATGCACTTGTTGGGGTCGACGATCGAGGCGCCGCAGCCCAGGCAGCGGGCGGTCTCGGCGCGCACCTGCTCCTCGGTAAAGGTCTCGACGTACTCGCTAAAGGGCGCAGCCTTCTCGCGCTCGCGGTCGACGTGTGCCACCTCGCGGCTCGCGTTGTCATAGCTCTCAATCACAACATCGTCGCGGTCGAGCGCGGTGTAGCGGCGCTGGTTGCGGCCGATGGTGAGCGTGGAGCCCGGCTGCACAAAGCGGTGGATGGACACGGCAGCCTCGTGACCGGCGGCGATGGCGTCGATGGCAAAGCTGGGACCAGTGTAGACGTCGCCGCCCACAAAGATATCGGGCTCGGCGGTCTGGTACGTCTGCGGGTCGGCAAGGGCGCCCTGGCCGCGGCCGAGCTCCACCTTGGAGCCAGCCAGCAGGTCGCCCCACACAATGGACTGGCCAATCGACATGACGACGCGGTCGGCATCGACACGACGCAGGTCGTTCTCGTCGTACTCGGGCGCAAAACGGCCCTCGTCGTCAAAGACGCGCGTGCAGCGCTTGAAGGTGATTCCGCACACACGACCCGCATCGTCCAGGTGAATCTCCTTGGGACCCCAGCCACAGCTGATGTGAGCGCCATCCTCGATGGCCTCACGACGCTCCTCCTCGCTAGCGGGCATCTGGGCCTCGCTCTCCAGGCAGAACATCTCAACATGCTCGGAACCCAGACGGCAGGCGTTGCGCGCAACATCGATGGCCACGTTGCCGCCGCCCACCACGATGGTGCGGCCGGGCAGCGCGTCGATCTTGCCGCTGTTGACCTCGCGCAAGAAGTCGACGGCCACGGTCACATCCTCGGCGTCCTCGCCCGGAATACCGGCAAGGCGGCCTCCCTGGCAGCCAATAGCCACGTAGAAGGCCTTAAAGCCCTGCTCGCGCAGCTCGTCGAGCGTCACATCGCGACCGACCTCCACACCATAGCGGAACTCGGCACCCATCAGGCGAATAACCTCAACCTCTGCCTCGATAACATCCTTCTGCAGCTTAAAGCTGGGAATGCCATAGGTGAGCATACCACCCGGGCGTTCGTTCTTCTCGAACACGACGGGCTTGTAGCCCTTCTCGGCCAGGTAGAAGGCGCAGGACAGACCGGCCGGACCGGCACCGATGATGGCGATCTTCTGATCGAAGCCGCCGGCGCGCGTCGGCGTCACCACGGGCGGGACATAACGGGTCGCGGCATCCAAGTCGCGCTGGGCGATAAACTTCTTGACCTCGTCGATAGCCACGGCGGCATCCACGCGACCACGGGTGCAGGCATCCTCGCAGCGGCGGTTGCACACGCGGCCGCAGATAGCGGGCAGCGGGTTCTCGCGCTTGATGAGCGCCAGCGCCTCGTCATAGCGGCCCTGGGCCGCGAGCTTTAAGTAGCCCTGAACGGCAACGCGCGCGGGGCAAGCCGTCTTGCAGGGCGCGGTGCCGGACTCGTGCGTCTCGATACGGTTATCGTTGCGGTAGTTGGGCGACCACTTGGTGTGGTCCCACTTGGTGGCATCGGGCAGCTCCTGGCGCGGATACTCGGGCACCTGTCCGCCGGCCTTTTTGCTGCAGAGCTTCTGGCCGAGCTTAGCGGCACCGGCAGGGCACACCTCAACGCAGCGACCGCAGGCCACGCACTTATCCTTCTCGACCTTGGCGACATAGGCCGAGCGCGACAGATTGGGCGTGTTGAACAGCTGCGAGGTGCGCAGGGCATAGCACACGTTGACGTTGCAGTTGCAGATGGCGAAGATCTTGTTCTCGCCGTCGATATTGGTGATCTGGTGCACAAAGCCGTTGTCCTCGGCCTGGCGCAGGATGTCGTAAACCTCGTCGCGGGTCACATAGTGGCCGCGGTCGGTCTCAACCACATAGTCGGCCATATCGCCCACGGCAATGCACCAGTCGGCCGGGTCGTCGGCGCAGCCCTCGCCCATCACGCGACGGCTCGCGCGGCAGCTGCAGGTGCTGGCGGCATACTTACCCTCGTATTTGTCGAGCCAGTGCTCGATATGCTCGATCGGCACCGAGGTACTCGCGGCATCGATGGCCTTCTCGACCGGAATGACATGCATGCCGATGCCGGCACCGCCGGGCGGCACCATCGGCGTGGCCTTGGACAGCGGTCCCTTGGACGCCTGCTCAAAGAACTTGGCATAGACCGGATGCTCCTCGAGCTGGCTCACGCGCATGTTGAGGAACTCGGCGGAACCCGGCACCAGCATGGGCAGCACCCACTGCTTGGCGCGCTCGGGGTTTTCCCAGTTGTACTCGAGCAGACCCGTGTAGCTCATGTCGTCGAGCATCTTCTCGATATCGGCCTCGGGCATGCCGGTGAGCTTGACCATCTCGGGCAGCGTATAGGGACGGCGCATCTTCATCTTGCAGAGCACTTCGGCCTGCTCGTCGGTTGCGGCCTCGGCAAACGACCAGTACTCGTAGCCCAGCAGCTCGTCGCGGTGCAACAGGCGGTTGGTGCAGTGCTCACACAGTTTGACGATGGCCTCGCGCGGATGCTCCGGTATCGGCGGCACGAACTCCGCGCCGATATCGGGCTCGGTATAGCTAATCCCCGGTCCGTTGAGAATCATGGTTATCCCTTCTCTTGCCGCAGCCCGGCGAGACCGCAGCGCCCCTCTTTTTTTGCAGGCCGAGCATGCCCCATGCCGTTCACCCGCCATTGTTGACATTGTGTCAAAAATAGTATTGACGAACCGTCAACAATATTCAAGACTGTTAGGCGAACGGTCAGGCAAAAGAGGATGAAAGGCGGCAAAACATGGGCAACAACACAGCGGATATCTCTGTGGTCGATGCCGTCCCCGCATCCGATAGCGCGGCAAAGCGCCTGACGGGCGACGAACGCCGTCGCGAGATTCTCGATGCCGTGCGCACCGTAAGCTCCGAGCTGGGCGTGTCCCACCTATCGGTATCGGCCGTGACCAAGCGAGCCGGCTGCACGCGCTCGCTGTTCTACCACTACTTCGCCGACATGGACGCCGCCGTCACCGCTGTTATGGACGAGGCGATCGACGGTTTTATCTCCGAGCTCGAGCAGTGGAATGCCGGCCGCACCGTCGGTGATATCGAGGGCGCGCTCGACACCGTCGCCCCACTCTTTAAGCGTCTGGTCGCCAGCGGCCACGAGCTGCCGAGTACGCTCACCTCGAGCAGCGGCGCGCTCTACGGCGGCTTTTTGCACAACGTGGTCCAGCGCGTGGCGCAGTATATCTGCGATACCACCGTGGTGGATTTTGTCGCCCATCATGAGCTACGCATCGACCATGTCTACGAGACGTTCTACACCCTCATCATGGGTCTTTTGATGTATATCCGCACGCACCCCGATGTGCCCGACGAGACGGTCAAGGAACTCATCGCCTCGACACTCCACATCGAGGGCTATACCGCCAAGTATCCGGAGCGCAAGCCCCAGAACTGACGACATTTGGCCAAACTGCCCGCGATCAGAAGAGGGGCCGCGGGCGTGTGAAAGGAGAGCAGCATGCTGTTCGATGTTTGGGGTAGCGATACCCTTATCCACTGGGCCGGCTGGGCCATGGTCTTTATTGGCCTGATCGTGCTCAACGAGGTCGGCCGCCGCACCAAGCTGGGCGCGGCAATCATCTTTGGCGTGGCTCCGCTGGCCATGACCATCTACTGCGTCGCCATCGCCATTGGCGTCTCACAGGGTGCCGAGTGGGCGCTCACCAACCCCACCCATGTGTACCAGAACAGCTGGTTCCACTACGCCAAGGTCTACGCGGCGTTGGCCGGTTGCTGGGGCTTCATCGCCATTAAGTATCAGTGGGGCAAGATCGGCAAGGCACACTGGTTCCGCGCGTGGCCGTTTGTGATCGTCGCCATCAACATCATGATCGCCGTCGTGTCCGACTTTGAGAGCGCCTATCACTTCTTTGTCCTGGGCCAGTCCACTTGGGTCACCTCCGAAGGTGCTACGCAGCTGGCCGGCTGGAACAACGTGTTCAACGGCATCGCCGGTATCATCAACATCTTCTGCATGACCGGTTGGTGGAGCGTCTACGCCTCCGAGGACAAGACCGACATGCTGTGGCCCGATATGACCTGGGTCTACATCATCGCCTACGATATCTGGAACTTCTGCTACACCTACAACTGCCTGCCCACCCACTCCTGGTTCTGCGGCTTTGCGCTGCTGCTGGCGCCCACCGTCGCCGCCTTTATCTGGAACAAGGGCGGCTGGATTCAGAACCGCGCCTTTACGCTGGCCATTTGGTGCATGTTTGCCCAGGTGTTCCCGTTCTTCCAGGAGGAGTCCATCTTTGTGACCCACTCCACGCTCGACCCCGGCGCCGCTACCGCGGTCTCAATCGCCGCACTGGTCGCCAACGTCGCCGCAATCATCTACGTCGCCTACCGTGCCAAGAAGCTCGGCCGCAACCCCTACAAGCAGGATGTCTTTGAGGGCACCAGCGATTGGGAGAAGGCTACCGCCCGCCGCGCCAAGGTGGATTACGCACACGCCGAGTAACATGTTGGTCGCTGTTGGCGCTTGGGCATAGGCCCGCCCGCCAGGATTTTCAATCCAATGTCTCGCAGAGCCCCCGGAAAGCGTTTCACTCGCTTTCCGGGGGCTTTTGTCGTTGCGTCTTATTCATCTATTCAAAAACATGCGCATATATAAAATCGGATTTCAAATCATACGGCGGCTCTATGGGGTCCCGTTTTTGGGTACAGTGTTGTCCCGATATTGAGCTTGGGGGATATATGAAAGATGAGACGATGGGTCAAGAGGATGCGGCCCAAGATGCAGAAGCTTGCGCTGAGGCCTTGGAGAGCTTAGACCGAATTTCACTCGATGAGATTGTGTTTGACGATTCGAGCGTTGATGTGCAGGATGAGCCGGAAATCGAGGCGCAGCCCGATGATCAGGATGCAAAAGACGATGGCGCCGCGCCCACCGAAGACGAGGCGGGGCACGAGGAATCCGAATGTGAGGCCGACGACCAGCCCGAATCCGACACGAGCGAGGAAACCATCTTGCTCGACGGCTTACCGGCCGAAGATTCGCTGACCCGCGAGCTCCCTGGCTTAGGCTCTGCACCTGCCGTGGACGAGACCATCGCCATGGGCGATATTCCCCTACCGTCCGTTCCCTCGGCACGCGAGGCCGAGGTTCGTCATCGTAAGATGTCGCCCAAGCGCCGCAACCTGATGGTTGCCGGCGTTGTGGCCGTCGCGCTCGTCGCCGGCGGCGCAGGCTACGCAGCCTGGAACGGATATCAGCAAGAGCAGGCTGCCGCTGTCGCCGCCAATGCCCACACGATGATGTCAGTGCAGATTGGCGTGCATGCCGCGGGACTCGACTGCTCCACCGGCTCCAAGATTCCCGTACAGGTGAGCGGTCAGGATTCTGACGGCTCCTCCGTGAGCGAAACGCTCTATGTTGACGAGCACGGCCGCGGCATCAAACTGCTGCCCGGCGATTACACGCTCTCCATCGCTGCCTCCCCCATCGCGGCCGACGGCACCATCTATACCGTCCCGACCACCAAGACGCAGGTCACCGTTAAGAGCGATGGACAGGATTTAAGTGCCCAGGCCACCTTTAAGCTCAAAGTGCCTTCGGCCGACACGGTGACTGACGACCAGATCGATGCCGCCGCCAAGTATGCCGAGGAGGGAGGCGCGAGCTCCGCCGCCACCGCCAAGGTGCTCCAGCAGGCGGCAACCGCGCGGCGCGACGCCGCCGTCAATGCCGTGAGCGCGCAAAAGGCACAGGCGGCCCGTGATGCCGACGCCCGTCACAAGGCAACCGACCTCTACCAGCTCGATATCCCCGTCGAGTGGTACGGCAAGGTCGAGACTTGGCAAAATGGCAGCACGCTATGCATCTATCTTGCCGGCGACAGCGATACGCCGATTGTGACGCTCGTCGCGGTGCGCGAGGGCGAGAGCTTTACGCCCGATGAGGGCGATACGGTTTTGGGTGCGGCCAACCTAGGCAACGGTTATACCGTCTACGCCAGCGGCCCCGTCTATCCGTACGTGGTGCCCCAGACCATCAACGGACGGACGCAGAATCCCGTGTCGACCTACCCCATGAACACGGCCATTGAGCTTGTCGAGCTCACGACCGGCAACCGCTACACGTATAGCCAGATCAAGAACGTACTGGTCGGCAAAGACGGCAAGGCCGACGCTGCGACCAAACTAGAGACCGACTACCTCGCGCAGATTCTGCTACCGAGCATCAAAGCCCAGGACTAGCCAGCCCGAAGACAGCCGCCCAACGCCCACACCCCTAACGCAGTTGCG
>URBP01000004.1 GCA_900546105.1 uncultured Collinsella sp. | reverse complement strand
CCTACACGACGCTCTTCCGATCTGAAACCCCTCCGCAGGCATAGGCGCGTACACGAAACCCGAAAGAGCATCCCGCATGTCTTCCAGGGCCGCTTTGCCCTCGACGTCCATATTCGCAGCGTTCTGCTCTAGATACCGATCTATTGAACGGAGCTCCCCATCCCTATACCGAACAGCGGAAACGTTATCAGCGTCAGGAAACATCTCGACCAGAGCCGGGGCCAGCATCGTCGTCGACATTGCAATCGCGCATACGGCGAGGGTAGGAGAACGCAGGAGCAGTTTCCCCATCGTTCTTACGTATGCAACGGCGGAGGCACAAGCGCTCGAACGAGTTGCCGTTCTCGATGCAGTGAAGGAACCTCTCTCAAGACAAATCGGGGATATCGGGCACGCGCAGCCGCTCTTTCCAGCAACGCAAAGCAGGCTAATTGCCAGCACCTCGATCCCGATTGCGCATACGAGGGCAATCGCGCCACGCTCGAAGCAAAGTCCAGGCAGATTCACTATCTGCGTTGTCGGGTACGGGCTATAGGCGCCGACGGTCAACTCAGTGTTCGCATACGTAAGGGGATTCAACAGGGCGAACTCACGTAAAGCGATGGATCTTCCGTAATACCCGGGAACCATCGTCACCCCCATCAGGGCACATACGAACACGATTCCAAGCGTAGGGTTATTGGCAATCTTCACGGCAAGGTGAACGACAAGCGAGATGAACGCTGCCACCAAGAATTGCAAGATGGCCGTCTGCGCGAACACCAGCCAAGCCGGTTTGATAACCGGAGTCGCATATTGAATGTAGCCTATCGGATAGAACGGCGAGCCCGGGCCATTCTTCACAAGCGCGGCGATTATCCCTGGAAGATTGATGGCGAGGACGGCAAGCATTGCAAAAACACTCGCCCATACGCTCGATGCAACAAGTCTACCCAGCTCGCCCATCGGTGCCTGGATGATGAGCTTTTCACGTTTGTTAAGACGCGCGGCAAGGAACGAGACGGCAACGGCCGTTGCGACCCATAGCAAGTACTCCTTCGATCCGTCATAATAGGTGTACTCTCCATCCGATATCTGCAGAAACGGAAGTAGGGGAGAGAGCGGTGCCAAGATAAGACGTCCCGCGGCAAGAGGGTACAGAAGCGCGGGCATGCTTGATGAAGAGGTATAGACACCGTCCTCCCCCGCATTCACAAGCGCATCCGCATAGGATGCTGACAATTCCTGCTCAACACGGGTTATTCCCGACTCGAGGTATTCGACCCGTCCGTCGATGCCAGCCGCGCTCCTGAAGACGGGCAGAGCACAAAGAACCATCAACGCAACAACGACAACACAGAGCGACCTGGAGGAGAGAAGCGACCTAAAGATCGCCTTCGAGATTTTGAGCATATTCATCGCCAACCTTAACCTCATCCAGTCGGAACAGAGGGGCCGAACAAAATGCTCGGCCCTTCCTCGCATCTAGTAGGTGCTATAGACAAATTGCCATTTATCAGTTGTGCCAAGAACACCACAGGAGCACATTGCAGCGAGGCGGGATTCCCTATGATGCGCGGATCGGCGATAGCCATTTCGGTAGGAGATCGTCTTGTAAGAGATGTTGAACATCGAGATGCTGTGCCCGCTTACGCCGCGAGGACAGCTGTAGCTCCAGTAGGTATCGACGACGTCGTCCGTATACCCGAGGGGCTCAACGAGGGCACACTGGCTGCTCTCCTGGGAAGGAGGCATCGGGGTATCCGCAAAAGCGGGGGCTCCCGGCAGCAACAGACAAAGAGCGAGGCCGAGGAAAACCAAGAGCTTACACGACTTAACAGTACTGAACATAATCCTCTCCAATCTAGAGGGGTTTCGGTTGCAGCATACTGTGATTACTTGCCGGCAAAGTCAATTTAACATAAACTGTTAAAAAGTAACCTGAGTTTTTTAAATTCTTCGGAGGTTATTATGAGTTCCGACAATCGCACTCCCCGGCTTCATTCCTTCCGCATCGCATGTGCGATAGCCTCTGCGACCCTTTGCGCCACCGCCATCGCACAAGTGGCGTTCTCCTTAAAGCCAGCAATCGAAGTGCTCGACAACCCTGTAATTGCAGACTCCCCCGCGTATCCAGCCCTTGCGATCTCGACATTGGTCCCTGCCGTCATCGGTATCGCTACGACCATCCTCAGCGCTGCTCTCGTGTGGACGATCAAGAGCGGAGACCCCTTCAAGAAAGGGTCTGCGACATGCTTGAAGGTGCTCGGCATTCTCTTCGTTGTTCAAGCTGCCACCAGCCTCTACGCCGGCTCACTCAAAACCTCCGTTTCGATGTTTGGCGGCGAGGGGGCCGTCGGCGCCCAAGAGATCGCTTCATCATTCGATTGGACCTCTCTGGTTCTCGGCATCGTCCTGTTCATGCTTTCCCAGCTCTTCTTGTACGCCCGAGAGCTGTACCTCGACTCCGACGAGATTGCGTAAGGAAACGCCATGCCCGTAATTGTTCGCCTCGACAAGATCATGGCCGAGCGAAAGATTTCCTCGAACGAACTTGCCGAAAGGATTGGAACCACGCCCGTGAACCTGTCCCGTATTAAAAAAGGGCATATTCGCGGCATTCGCTTCAACACACTCGAGCAGCTATGCCTCGCCCTTCGTTGCCAACCCGGAGACCTTCTCGAAGTCATGAGCGAAGAGGATGCCCGAAAGGAGTTCGGACTCGATTGGTCCGCCGAGGATTAGAGGGCGGTCGTACTCGCCCTGCACACGGGGATGCGAATCGGCGAGGTCTGCGGCCTTCGGTGGTGCGATGTGGATTTCGAGACGGGCCTGATCTCGATCAGACACTCGGTGGCGTACGCGAAGGGAATGGGTTCGTTCATCAAGGACACCAAGACCCATGACGCCAGGGGTATCCCCATCGACCCGGTCGGCCTACTCCCCTTCCTGAAGGAGACCCACGAGATCGACTGCGGAAAGCTGCGCTTGCGCGGCCTTACCGGGGCGGTCGAGATCGGGGACTGCTACATCCTGTCGGAGCCGGGCGCGACCTTCGCGACGACAAGCTATATCCGCAGGGCGTTCAAGACGTTCTCGGAGACCAACGGCCTCATGGGCACCAACGACGAGCTGATCACGTTCCACGGCCTTCGCCACACGTTCGCAACGCAGTGGATCCGCCAAGGCGGCGATATCAAGGCGCTCCAATCGATCCTCGGCCACAAGGACGCCATGGCGACGCTCAACGTCTACGCCGATATCGAGCCCATCTCCAAAATCCATAACATGCTGCGCGCCACGCCGTGCCTTTGGCGCGGGCACCTCGGGCCGAGGGTCGATCCGGGTCCCATGTTCCAACAGAGGATCCAGGAGTCCATCGAGACGCTCCAGGCGTTCGGCTACGGCATCACCGAGCCGGACGACCGAAATATCGCCATACGCGACGTGAAGACGAACAGTTGGCTCTAGCTCACCGAGTACGCGGCAGTGCTGGGCCCATCCCAACTGAGGTCACGGTGGTCCGATAGGGGCGCCGCCCGCGGCATGCGCCGCGGAGCGGTATCCCCTACCGAAGGGCGGGGATGCCCTCCGCTTCCAGTTCGGAATCAGCCGTCGGAGGCGTTCGGCTGACTGCGGGAACGGCCTGTCCGCTCAATGTGTTCGGCTGAGATCGGAAATCAACCCAACACGAGCCGGACACGCGCCAGACGGCTCTTCCCCGTACGGCCTTCCCCCTTACGCTCATGTTGCAGGCATGTAACGCCGCAGCGAGCGCGCCTTTTTTGCGCCAGACAGGTACAATGATGAACACTGTACCGTAGCGGAGCGCCCTCGCGCGCCGCAACCACGCGAAAGGGTTTCCCATGGCCGAGATCTCGTCCTCCCGCATCGTCATCACCGTCCTTGGCAAGAACCGCCCCGGTATCGTCGCCGGCGTCACCCGTGTTCTGGGCGAGGCCAACGTCGACATCCGCGACATCACGCAGTCCATTATCGAGGACATCTTCACCATGACCATGCTGGCCGACACCGCCGAGTCCAAGCTCGACTTCGCCGAGCTGCAGAAGGCGTTGGCCGAGGCCGGCGAACTTTCGGGCGTCAACGTGTCCATCCAGCGCGAGGACGTCTTTAACTTTATGTACCGCCTGTAGCGAACAAGCCGCTCGGGGCAGCTTGACGTCATATCGTCCAAGCGCGCGGCCCCAAAGCGGACCGGAGAGGAGCGCGCATGGCCTACGACGCCAAGAAAATCTACTACCGCTTCGACGATCACCTGAGCCGCCTGGTTCTGGATTACGAGGCGAGCCGTCAGATTTCGCCCGAAAGCGAAAACCTCTACCACGGCCTGCCGACCGCCCCGTACGACGAGGGCCTGTTCGTAGAGCATAACGTCAAGCGCGGCCTGCGCAACGCCGACGGCTCGGGCGTGGTCGCGGGCCTTACCCGCATCTCGGACGTGCACGGCTACAACAAGGTCGACGGCAAAGTCGTGCCCGACCAGGGCAAGCTTACGCTGCGCGGCTACAGCATCGAGGACCTGGTCAACAACGCCCAGGCCGAGAATCGCTACGGTTACGAAGAGGTCGCCTACCTGCTCATCACGGGCTCGCTGCCCAACAAAGAGGAACTCGACGGTTTTTGCGGACGTCTGGGCGCTTTTAGGCACCTGAGCGACGAGTACGTCAAAGAGTTCCCCATGACCACGGTGTCGTCGAGCATCATGAATGTGCTTCAGCGCGCCGTGCTGCTGCTCTACGCCTTCGATGCCGAGCCCGACGCCATTACGCCCGAGCACGAAATCGACGTCGCCATCTCCATGCTCGCCCGTCTCCCCCGCATCGCCGCCTTCGCGCATATGGCCTCGGTCGCCAAGCGCCGCGGCTCCGAGGTTCATGTACCGCACCCCACACCCGGTCTCTCCACCGCCGAGACCATCCTGCAGGTGTTGCGCGGCGGCATGGCATTCACCCGCGACGAAGCCATGCTGCTCGACGTGATGCTCATGTTGCATGCCGAGCACGGCGGCGGCAACAACTCCACGTTTGCCTGCCGCGTGCTGTCCTCCTCGGCCACCGACCCGTATTCCGCCTACGCCGCGGCCATCGGCTCGCTCAAGGGCCCGCGCCACGGCGGCGCCAACGCCAAGGTCGTCTCCATGCACGAGGACATCCGCATGCATGTCTCCAATTGGGAGGACGAGGACGAGGTCGCAGCCTACCTGGGCAAGATTCTCGACAAGCAGGCCTTCGACGGCACGGGTCTCATCTACGGCATGGGCCACGCCGTCTACACGCTGAGCGACCCGCGCGCCGAGGTGTGCCGCCGTTACGCGCGCACGCTTGCCGCCAAGAAGGACCTGGGCGATGAGTTCGCACTCATCGAGCGCATCGAGCGCCTGGCACCGCAGGTGATGCGCGACCACGGCATGACCAAGCCTATCTGCGCCAACATCGACCTGTACACGGGCTTTATCTACAAGATGCTCGGCGTGCCCGAGACGCTCTTTACGCCGCTGTTCGCCGTCGCCCGCATGGCCGGCTGGTCTGCGCACCGCATGGAAGAGCTCTTCTGCGCGCACCGCATCATCCGTCCCGCGTATCGCCCGGTTATCGAGCCGCTGGAGTACAAGCCGCTCGCCGATCGTTAGGACGCAGACCGTTATAGAACCCGAGCGTGGCCATGGCATCACCGCCCTCGGCCACGCTTTTTATGCCAGTAGAAAGGATCGCAGCGAATGATTGTGTTTTCCGATATGGATGGAACGCTGCTGACGAGTGATAAGCAGATGAGCGATGCCACCTGGGCAATGCTCGACGAACTCGCTCGACGTGGGATTGAGTTTGTGCCCTGCACGGGGCGTCCGCTGTCGGGCATCTTTGAGCCCATCCTCGCCCACCCCGCCGTACACTACGCGGTCTGCGCCAACGGTGCCAGCGTCTGGCAGCTCGAGGACGGTACGCCCACCGATACCTCACGTGCTACGCGCATTTTGAGCCGACCGCTCGACCGCGCCATCGCCCACCGCGTCCATAGCATCGCCGCCGGCCACGATGTGACCTTCGATATCTTCGCGGATGGGCAGTGCTTCCTCCCCCGCTCGCTCTACACGCGCCTGGACGAATTCTGCGGCGGCGACCCCCACATCGCGGCTTCGCTCAAGCGCACACGAACACCGATCGACATGGATATCGACAGCAAGATCGACGAGGTCGAGACGCTCGAGCGCATCGCCATGTACTGGCACGACCCGGCCGATCGCGACGCCATCGCGGCGGAGCTCGACACGCTCGGAGGCATTGAGGTCACGCGTTCGTACGCCATGAATATCGAGGTCATGGGCGAGGGCGCCACCAAGGGAACGGCCCTCACGTGGCTCTGCGAGCACCTGGGCGAGCGTCTCGCCGACGCTTGGGCGTTCGGCGACAACATCAACGACATCCCCATGCTGCAGGCAGCGGGCCACGGCATGGCCATGATCAACGCCGAGCTCGAAGACCGCGAGGCCGCCGACGCCATCACCGAATACGACAACGACCACGACGGCGTCGCCTGCACCATCATGGCCGCCCTCGCCTAGTCATTGGCCAGTCACTGGGGATGTTCTTAAATGACTAGTCGCTGGGGACACCCTTCGCAAAAAGCTGCAAGGACTGTCCCCCACTGTCGGCAGAAAAGGAACGTCCCCATCTGCCGGATTAGGAGAGACTCTCCAGCACGCGACGGAGCTCCTGCTGAACGGCGTGGTCGCGGTTGCAGCCTACGACGCGATCGGCCACTGCCTTGAGCGCGGGGCGCGCGTTTTCCATCGCGCAGCCCGTGCCGACAAAGCGAATGATCTCGTAGTCGTTCATCGAGTCGCCAAACGCCATGACCTCGTCGCGTCCAATGCCGTAATGCTCCGCGAGCTGCGCGATACCCGAGGCCTTCGACACACCAGGCTGCATGGCATCGATCCACGCGTTGCCCGAAGGCGCAAAAGTAAAGAGCTGACCAAGTTCGCGCTGTAGCACGTACGCACTGTCCATAACCGCACTGTCGTCGCAAAAGATACTCGCTTTGATGATATTTACGCTGGGATCGGGCAGCTCCCAAATACGCTCGGCATTGGGAAGGTCCTTATCGACCTCACGCACGAACTTGCACTCGTCATCGAGCAGGAAGGACTTGGTTCGGTCAAAGAGCGCAAGATGCAGATTGGGAAACGTCCTGACGGCTTGGGCAAGCCTTCGAATCGCCAGGTGGGAATACACCTCACGGTCTACCATCTTACCGTCGGCATAGACCTGGGCGCCGTTAGCGGCGACAAAGTCCATCTTGTCGCGAACGGGCGCAAAGAACTCGCACAGGCGATCGTAGCGACGACCTGACGATGCGGCGAAATGCACGCCATGCTCGCGTAGCGCCAAAATCAGTTCGTAAGTCTCGGGAGGCACCTGGCCGTTTTCGTCAAGCAGTGTGCCGTCCATATCGGATGCAATCAGTTTAAACATAGAAAAGCTCCCTTCGGGCTTGTTGGAATCGAACGTGTATCCGATTCCAACGTACCCAAAGGGAGCTCAAATAAGACTCCGCGGGCGTAAACGTTACAAGGACCTGGCAAATAGCTCACACATGCCAGAGGTCCCACAATCGCGGCGTCAGGCGACACGCCAAAGAGTGTCCCCAACGACTAGTCGTTTAAGAACGTCCCCGATGACTAGTCGGCGTAGGTGAAGGTCGTAACGTCGAACATGCCCTCGGGGCGGATGCGGAGCGTCGGGATCACCGGCAGGGGCAGGAAGATGATGCCCATGATGGGGTCGAGCGGTGGCTCAATACCCATGGCGCGCGCCTTGACCATAAAGTCGTCGTGCTGCGCCGCCACGTCCTCGGCCGTGCCTTCGCTCATAAGGCCACCGAGCGCCAGCGGAATGCGCGCCACGGCCTCGCCGTTGCGCACCAGCACGTGGCCGCCCTGGCCCACGGCCTCAACGGCAGCCATCATATCCGCCGCATTGTCGCCCACCACGCACACGTTGTGCGAGTCGTGGCCGATCGTCGAGGCGATAGCGCCGCCCGTGATGGTAAAGCCGCGCACCCAGCCGCGACCGATGTGCTTGCCAACAAGACCCAGGCCCGCAGGACCATCGCCGTCGGCGCCCTCGGCCTGCAGTGACACGCCGCGGCCGTGGCGCTCAATCAGCATAATGCGGCGCGGGCCCTCGGCGTTCTCGGGGCGAGCCATACCCGTGATGGCCTTACCCGGCACCACGTCGATCACGGCCTCGCCCGGCTTAAAGGCATAGTCGAACACGTCGAGCGAAAGCTTCGGCAGCTTAACGGAAGCACGCAGCTCATCGGCAAGGGCCGCAACCTCGGCCATCTCGGGTGCAATCTCGCCCACAAAGGTGCCGTCCTGCGCCACCAGGGCACCGGCGGCATATACGCGATGCGGAGCCGTGGCAAACGTCAGGTCGTTGAGTACCAGCAGGTCGGCACGCTTGCCCGGGGCGATGGCGCCACGCAGCTCATGCGGGTCGCGACAGCCGTGGTCCAGGCCAAATGCCTCAGCCGTGGAAAGGGACGCCATGGAGATGGCGACCACGGGGTCGATACCGGCCTCGATAGCCACGCGGCAGGCATTGTCGATCATACCGGTCGAAAGCGCATCGGAGGGAGCGCGGTCGTCGGTCGCAAAGCAGCAGCGGCGGGCACGGGAAGGATTCTCCAACAGCATCGGAGACAGGTTGGCCAGGTCGTGGCTGCACGTGCCCTCACGCAGCATCACATACATGCCGCGGGACAGCTTGTCGAGTGCCTCCTCGGGAATCGTCGACTCGTGGTCGGCGATAATACCTGCTGCGGCATAGGCGTTGAGGTCCTTACCGGCAACGAGCGGCGCGTGGCCGTCAACCTGCTTGGACGGCGTCTGGTTGGCAGCATCGATGCGAGCACAGGTCTCGGGGTCGGCCATAAAGACGCCCGGCAGGTTCATCATTTCGCCCAGACCAAAGACATCGCCCGGATGCTCGGCAAAAAACGCCTGCATATCGGCAGCCGAAATAACGGCACCGGCCTGCTCGTCGGGCAGTGCGGGCACGCACGAAGGCATCATGTACTTGATGGAGATGGGCGCACGACGACCATCCTCGATCATAAAGCGCAGGCCGTCGAGACCGGCAACATTGGCAATCTCGTGGCTGTCGGCAATGGCGGTGGTAGTACCGCGCGTCGCGGCCATGCGCGCATACTCGGCGGGGCGGATGTTCGAGGACTCAATGTGCAGATGCCCGTCAATAAAACCGGGAGCGAGATAGCGACCCTGGCAGTCGATGACCTCAGTTGCCTCGTAGGTGCCAGCGGCATCGTCGCGACCATCGTAGAGCACGCCGACGATCACACCGTCCTTGACGGCAACGCTGCCGGGCGCCACACGCTGACCATACACGTCGACGATCTGCGCATTGGTAAACAGCGCGTCGACGGGCACGCGCCCCTCGGCAGCATCGATCACAGATCTCATGACCTCAACGGACATACATACTCCTTTAACCGTAGAAAACAGCTGCGGAGCGGACAGGCCTTCACCGCAGCAAGTCAATAGCCATTGTATGCCCAAAAGGAAGCCCCGCTAACACCCCTTCCGCTTAACGGCACCGCCAAATGATCCCTCCGTCCCCAAGGGATCGTCGTAACCAAAAAAGGCCGCAGTCGGGAATCCCGGCTGCGGCCTTATTGCAACTTGTAAGGTCAACTCGCTCGTTAAATCAACTTAAAGCCCTTGCGCTTGCCCACGGAGAGGGTATCGCCCAGCTTGAGGGCGCTCGGGTCGATGTTGTAGCTCTTGGGAGCCACAGCCTTGCCGTTGATCTTGACGCCGCCGCCGTCGATGTCGCGGCGGGCCTGACCGGCGCTGGCCGAAAGGCCCAGGTCCTTGAGCAGGCCAGCGAGGTAGATCTGACCCTCGTCGTTAACAGTCAGCTCAACGTGCTTCTCGGGGAAGTCGGCAAGCTGGCCTTCCTTGAACACACGGTCGAACTCGGCCTGGGCCTCGTCGCCGGCGCCAGCGCCGTGGTAGGTATCGCACAGGTCGCGACCCAGAGCGCGCTTGAGCTCGTAGGGGTCGGCGGAACCGTCGGCCAGGGCGGCATCGATCTTGTCGACCTCGGCCGGGGCGAGCGAGCTGGCCAGACGATAGTACTTGCCGATCATCTCGTCGGGGATGGACATGGTCTTGCCGAACATATCCTTGGGAGCATCGGTCAGACCGATGTAGTTGCCATAGGACTTGGACATCTTGCGCACGCCGTCAGTGCCCTCGAGCAGCGGCATGGTGAGCGCAATCTGCGGCTCCATGCCCATCTTCTCCATGAGCTCGCGGCCGGCGAGTAGGTTGAAGAGCTGGTCGGTGCCGCCCATCTCGACGTCGGCCTTAATCTGAACGGAGTCGAAGGCCTGCATCACGGGGTACAGGAACTCGTGCAGGGCGATCGGCGTCTGAGACTGGTAGCGCTTGGTAAAGTCGTCGCGCTCAAGGATGCGGGCAACGGTGAACTTGGAGCACACCTGCAGCAGACCGGCCAGATCCATCGACAGAATCCAGTCACCGTTGTGCACGATGGTGGTCTTCTCGGGGTCCAGGATCTTCATGGCCTGGCTCACGTAGGTCTCGGCATTGGCCTCGATCTGCTCCTGCGAAAGCTGCGGGCGGGTGGAGTTCTTGCCCGAGGGGTCGCCGATCAGCGCGGTGCCGTTGCCGATGATAAGGGTGACGTTGTGGCCCAGGTCCTGGAACTGGCGCATCTTGCGCAGCGGCACGGCATGGCCCAGGTGCAGGTCGGGGCTGGTGGGGTCGACGCCGAGCTTGATGTTGAGGGGCTCGCCCTTCTCAAGCTTCTTACGAAGGTCGGCCTCGGGGACGATCTTCGCAGCGCCCGAGGTGATGATACGCATTTGCTCGTCAACAGACAGCATTGGGTATCCTCCTTTTGCTATAGCACCCTCACCGGATACGGCGGTGCTGGAAGTCCATAAACTCTCATATGATAACAAACTGACGCGACGCGGCACCTACGACAGGAAAATCCTCGTCCTGCCGCACGCGTCAACGGCGACCGGCAGACGTGTACCGTCACGCTCGACCAGATAGCGTACCTGCCGACGACGCAAGCAGTCGCGGCAACGGACCTGTCCCGTCGCATCGGTAGCGCAGACGCCCTCGGCGGTCAGCAGGCAGTGCTCGCACACCATAAGCTCGGGACGATCGGCGTCGACCGGACCCCAGACGCCGGGTTCAGCAGCCAGTTCGGCAATACGCTCCGCATCATTGCCGAGCAACTCGGCCGGCAAGTACACCCGCCCCGCACCGAGTTCGCGCAGCCAGGCAAGCGTGGCCCGATTCGCGCAGAACACCGGCGCCGCCACGTCAAACGTCACACCCAGCTCGCGAGCGATCACCACCTGTCCTAGGTTGCGGCAGACGACGCGCCCGGCACGCTGTGTCAGTGAGCGGGTCCGGTCAGCGTCACCCCTGCGGCACACCTCGTCAAGCACCACAGCGGCGTCGGACAAATCGAGTTCTCCGCGCGGGTCGGCATCCATCAGCTGCCAAGCAAAAACCATGCGAGCGGGAGCCGTGCACTCCACCAACTCCGTCGACGCGCCGCCATCCACCGCAGCGTCCTCAAAGGGCAGCACCTCAACGGCACGCGCAACGGGCGCAATCGCATCCGCCTCGGCCCGCATGCGCTCCAACACCGCCGTCGTCTGATCCAACACGCCGGCGCTGCGAATCAGATAGACCTCGCAGCCCGCGTCCACCTTACGCTTGCAATGCACGACGACGCGCTTCCCCGCTGCGGCATCCACCGGGCAGGGCACCTGCGGCCAGCGCTTGGGCACATCGGGACGCGCGTCGACACCCGGATAGAACCGAATCTCGAGCGTGTCACCCGCCGCCACGGCGGCATCGAGCTCAACGGTCACCTCTTCGTGGCCCACAGCGACCAAGCGCCCCACGCGCACGCCCTGGTTGATCGCGCGCTCAAAGCTCATGAGCTCGGCACCCGAACGACCCCGCAGGTAAGCATCGGTAAACCCACGGTTAAACGACCTTCCCAGCTCGCGTTCAAGCTCTTCCACGGCACCGGAGTCCCACGCGCCGTCGCACAGCATATCGAGTGCCCGACGCCACACCCTCACCACGTTGAATACGTAATCGGGATTCTTCATGCGTCCCTCGATCTTGAGCGATGCCACGCCGGCGGCAACAAGCTCGGGCAGGTGCGCGATACCCAGATAGTCACGCGGACAAAGCAGGCGGTCTCCCTCGACGGCAACAACACTCTGCCCTGCCTCGTCCACTAGGTCGTACGCCAGACGGCACGGCTGCGTGCAGTCGCCGCGCATCGCCGAGCGCCCACGCCGCAGGGCCGAGAACTCGCACGCCCCCGAATAGCCGATGCAAATCGCACCGTGGCAGAATACCTCGATGGGCACGCCCGTGGCACATAGCGCCGCAATCTCGTCGACCGTCAGCTCGCGTGCCGTCGTCACGCGCTCGACCCCCAGTTCATCGGCGGCAAGCCGCACGGCACCCTCGCTATGAGCGCCCGCCTGCGTGGACAGGTGAATCTCGACCCCGGGAATCGCCGCGCGCAGCGCGCAGGCCAACCCGGCATCGGCGACAATCAGAGCATCGGCGCCCAGCTCCAGTGCATGAGCTCCCAACGCCACCGCGTCGGACAACTCATCGTCAAACACGAACACGTTGAGCGTTACGTACACATGCACGCCATGGGCATGCGCCACGGCGCAGCCGCGCGCAAACTCGTTATCCGTAAAGCCATGGGCGCTCACACGGGCGTTAAAGCCGCCCAACCCCGCATAGATGGCATCGGCACCCGCGGCGATGGCCGCAAGCATCTGGTCGAGTCCGCCCGCCGGCGCCAGCAGCTCGGGCAGCGCCGCACTGACAACATCCAATCCAGTCTCGTATTGTCCGCTCGGCCCCATCGTCCGAATCGCCATCGACAAACTCCTTACCAAGGTATGCATTCACTCTGAAAAATGCCGTCTTCCAGCATACACGAGGCCTCGCGCGCCCCGTTTGGTTTATCGTGTAATAACTTATGTCCATCCTGCCCCGACGGCACATCCACCGTCTGGCACGACATACCTGGAGGTCAATATATGGGTCCTCGCCAACGACAGGGACACAGCCGTTCAAAGACGCACGCCCTGCCCATAATCCTGCTCTCGTTTTTGGGCTTTCTGCTGATTGCGGGCGTGGCGTTTGGCATCGGCATGGTCGGTAACGTCAACCGCTGGCTGTCCGATCTGCCCGACTACACCGACGCCAACGCGTATCTGGTGAGCGAGCCCACCGAGATCGTCGACTGTAACGGCAACAAGATCGCGAGCTTCTACACGCAAAACCGCAAGTCCATCACCAAGGACGAGGTCTCCCCCTACGTGCTGCAGGGCACCGTTGACGTCGAGGACGAGCGCTTCTACGAGCACGGCGGTATCGACCTGTGGGGTATCGCGCGTGCTGCGGTGGCAACCCTCGGCGGCGGGCACGAAGGCGCCTCGACGATCACCCAGCAGCTTGTGCGCAACACCATCCTGCAGGAGGAGCAATTCGACTCGACCATTGAGCGTAAGGTGCGCGAGGCCTACATCGCCATCAAGATGGAGGACATGTACTCCAAAGACGAGATCCTCATGATGTACCTCAACACCATCTATTACGGCCACGGCGCCTACGGCATCGAGGCCGCAGCCGAGACCTATCTGTCCAAGAGCGCCGCCGACCTCACCCTGAGCGAGGCCGCGCTACTCATCGGCCTTCCCAACTCGCCTTCGCAGTACGACCCCACGGTCAATCCCGATCTGGCACTGTCTCGCCGCAACAAGGTTCTCGACAACATGCTGCGCCTGGGCCACATCACCCAGGAGGAGCACGATGCCGCACAGGCCGAGCCCATCACCCTCAATGTGACCGAAATCTCGGGCAGCGGCGTCGACGTATACTCGCAGCCCTACTTTGTCTCCTACGTCAAGCAGCTGCTGGAGCAGGAGTTCTCGACCGACGTGCTCTTTAAGGGCGGCCTGACCGTCAAGACCACCATCGACCCCACGATGCAGCAGGTGGCAGAGAATGCCGTCCGCGAGCAGCTCGACACGCTCTCGCTTGACGGCCTGGACATGGGCATGGTCGTCGTCGACCCCAAGACCGGCTACATCAAGTGCATGGTGGGCGGCTACGACTACAACGCCGACGAGAACCACGTAAACCATGCCACGGCCAAGCGTCCCGTCGGCTCCACCTTTAAGGCCTTTACGCTGGCAACTGCCATCCAAAACGGCATGAACCCCAACGTCACCCTCAACTGCAACTCGCCGCTCAAGGCCAAGGGCACCACGACCGAGGTCCAAAATTACGCCAACCAGAGCTACGGCAACATCACGCTTAAGCAGGCGACGGCATACTCCTCCAACACCGGCTACATCCAGGTGGCGGAAGCCGTCGGCAACAGCAAGATCATCTCGCTCGTCAAAAAGCTCGGCATCGACCCCGCCAAGGACAACATCGAGGACGTTCCCGTCATGACGCTCGGCACCGGCTCGATCTCGCCACTCGAGATGGCCGCCGCCTACGCGACGTTTGCCAACGGCGGCTACTATCGCCAGCCGATCGCCATCACCGAGATTGATTCTCGTACCGGTTCGGTGCTGTACCAGCACACCGACAATCCCTCACAGGTGCTTACCGAGGGCGAGGCCGCCGCGGTCACCGATGTTCTGTCCGGCGTCATGAAGGGCAGCGGTACGGGTGCTGCCGGCGCCCTGAGTGTCAACCAGCCCTATGCCGGCAAGACGGGCACCACCGACAACACCACCAACCTTTGGTTCTGCGGCTATACCCCGCAGCTGGCGTGCGCCCTGTGGACCGGCTATTCCGCGGGCGAGATCCCCATCCAAAAGTACGGCACGGACCTGCTGGGCGACAGCACCAACCTGCCTGTCTTTAAGCGGTTTATGAACACCGTTCTGACCGGTACCGAGCGCGAGGAGTTTGCGACCGGAACGGCGCCCACCTACAAGAACAACAGCGTCTGGAAGTTCTACGGCACCAACAACACCAAGAAGTCGGAGAACGACGACAAGGACGAGGACGAAGAGGAAGAGGAAACCACCACAACAACTACCACGACGACCACGACCACCGAGACCACGGGCGGCGACACCACCGGCGGCACCGGTACGACCGGTGGCTCGACGGGCGGCTCCACTGGTGGCTCGACGGGCGGCTCCACTGGTGGCTCGACCGGCGGCGATGGCGGCACGCCTACGCCTACGCCCACTCCCGACCCCTCGCCCACGCCTGACGATACGGTCGGCTAAGAAGTACGCGACTAAAGCCAACAAGGCCCCGAGCAGCTTATTGAACTGCTCGGGGCCTTTTAGTTTGAAGCGACCTGGTGGGCGGTCTTTATACCGGCAAACAAAAAGAGGTACCGACCAACGTCGATACCCCTTACAAGCCACTATGTCAGCGCACACAATGCCGAGCGCACGACCCGCACACCTACTTGCGAGAATTGCTCAACTTATTGATCAGCGCCTCGAGACGCTCGCCGTCCTCGGCCGTCTGGGCAATAACCAAAATCGTATCGTTGCCGGCAAGCGAGCCAAGCACATCGGGCAACTCTGCCGCATCAACGGCGGCGGCGATGCCGGAAGCCGTGCCAGGCTGAGCCTTGATCATAACCAGATTATCGGTACGCAGAACGCCCGTTACGAGCTCGGAAACCATACGCTGCAGGTGCAGGTCCTCTGCCAGAACATAGATGCCCTCAGGGAGCTTACGCAGCCCCATATCGGCAATATCGCGAGAGACAGTCGCCTGCGTGCAATCAAAGCCCATAGCACGGAGCTCATCGACCAGCACGCGCTGCGTGCGGACATCCTTATTGCGCACAATATCTCTAATGGCATCCTGGCGCCCATTGCGTTTTTTAGCCATACAAACCCTCTCTCCAAAAGATGGCGGAGACAATCAATCAGTGATTGAATAGTTTAACGCTATTTGAAGGCTTTTGTGTATAAGAACGCATTTCGAAACAATTCTATGCAAGTTTGTTTCGTAATGAGCCGTTTAGGCGGTTTTTGCGCCCGTCCGGTTAAGAAAAGCTGCCAGATGCGTACACATCACGCAGCGCGCGGGCTTGGCGCTGGCGATCGGCCCAAACAACAGACCGAGTCCCCGATGGTTATCCTTGAGCGCGGCGACCATCTGACGGGTTCGAGGCGCCTCGAGCATATCACGCATGCGGGCGGAACGCTCGATTGACGACACTCCATGCGGGCTCAGACACAAATTCTCGATGCAGGCGACCAGTCCGGCAAAGTAGAACTTTTGGCTTGCCAGCTTGAGCCGACCACCGCTATCTGCTTCCGAGAGTGAGTCCGCAAGCTCGTCGAGCGCCCGGGCGTCATCGGATACCTTGGCATACATGGTGGGATCAAAGGCATCTGTAAGCTTAGGCGCCGCCGCGTGGAAACAAGCGTCGCCGCATCCGGAGACGCGCTGTGCCTGCGAGAGCGCGCACGCCATAAACCCAACCGTGCGAAACGTCTTATCGCACAAAAGACATGCCTCAAACAGTGGACGGCTGTACATCACGCCAGAGACTTGAGCAACCAAGCCGCCTAAAATCAACTGGGGCAGCCCAGTCACCATAGAAGACTCGTCTTCTATGGCAATAGAGGCAGCATCCAAGACGCGCGAATGACGCTCGCGATGCGCATCGTATCGATCGAGCGACACCGAGGGGAGCACAATGTCTGCCGCAGTATCGCACGCGATATCGACCATCTTGGAAAGGGCCTGCGGAGCAAACCACTCATCGGCGTTCATGGCGATGATTTGAGAGCCGCGCGAGGCATCAAAACCGGCACGAAGACAAGCGCCGCGCTTCGCGTCCTCGACGTCAATCAAATCAATATGGATGTCCCTGTCAGCAGCAACTTGAAGCGAATGGCGCACACCGGGCACAGCATCGCGGCAGACAACGACAATCTGCAAATCATAGAGGTCTTGGTTCTGGATACTCTCGAGCGCACGCATCGCATAGCTGGGCGAACCTTCTACCACAAGGATCACCGAAAGTCGCGGATGCGAACAACGTCGAACCAAGTTTTCCATCCTCTCGATAGCACCAAATCAAACTGTCGTTCATGGTACACCCGAGCTATAAAAGCAACGAGCCGCCTAACATGTTGCACGCCAAGAACAGATGTTGCACACGCGCAGCTCACACATAGTATGTGCAAGGCACAGACGCGCCGAGCACTCCCCTAGTCGAGAACGACAAGCTCGTCGGGGCCGTAATCCACACCCATAAACGTAAGGCCGCAGGCAGGAGCCGTGGGGCCCGCAGCGGTACGGTCGCAAGCATCGATAACCTCGCGCATCCACTCGGGTTCACGGCGATGCATGCCAATCTCGACAAGCGTGCCCACGATCGTACGGACCATCGAATGCAGAAACGCATTGCCCTCGATGGTAAACGTCAGGATGTCCTCGCCAAACGCAACCTCATGGCCAAATTCGGCACGCATCACGCAGCGATGCGTGGGCTTGCCAACGGCCGAGGCAACCTTGCAAAAGCTTTTAAAGTCCTGCTCGCCCAGCAGCGCGGGGCAGGCAGAAGACATAGCCTCAACATCCAAGGGATAGCGATGCCACCACACGGCACCGCGGGACAGCACGGGGCGCGCATCGCGATCGGCAATACGGTATGTATACGTACGGGAATGCGCGTCAAAGCGTGCAGAAAAGCCTTTACGGGCCCTGTAGACCTCGTTAATGGCGATATCTTTGGGCAGCAGGGCATCCATGGCCCGCAGCCACCTACGGCGCGTACAAGCGAGCTCAGCGTCCGTAACGGGCACGCTGATGTACTGAGCCACGGCATGCACGCCGGCATCGGTACGCCCCGCGCACGTCAGATCGATCGGGCGGCGAAGCAGCGTCTCGATGGCTCGACGTAGCTCACCAGCAACCGTCGTCTGTCTCGGCTGCTCGGCAAATCCGCTATACGACGAGCCATCATAGGCCACACGAAATACGAGTGTGGCGTCAAGCTCGGAAATCGAATTGAAATCAGACGGCGCAGTCATGGACGCTCCCAACAAACAAGCAACGGTATCGCGACAAAAAAAGAGGGGTACGCGAACGTACCCCTCGAATATAGCCTATGCAGACGGAATGTCTACTCAGCGGTCTCCTCAGCAGGAGCCTCCTCGGCAGCAGTCTCCTCGACAGCCTCGACCTTCTTGGGAGCAGCGGCCTTCTTGGGGGCCGGAGCAGCCTTCTTGGCCTTAGGCGTGCAAGGCTCGGTGACGAGCTCCATGATAACGATGGGAGCATTGTCGCCCTTGCGGTTACCGAGCTTCATGATGCGGGTGTAACCGCCGTTGCGGTCCTGCCACATGCCCTGGGCAGCCTTGTCGAAGATCTCGGCAACGAGCTGCTTATCGCCGAGCTTGGCGATAGCCAGACGACGAGAGTGCAGGTCGCCCTTCTTGGCCCAAGTGATGATCGGATCGACGACCGAACGCAGCGCCTTAGCGCGGGTCTCGGTGGTCTTGATGCGGTCGTTCTCGAAGAGGGCCTTAGCAAGGCTCTTCTTCATGGCCTTGGTGTGGCTCGCATCGGTGCCGAGCTTCAGGCCCTTCTTAACGTTGTGACGCATGGTCTAGTTTCTCCTCAAATATGCGAAGCATTAAGCCTTCAGGCTCAGGCCCATGGACTCAAGCTTGTCCTTCACTTCCTCGATCGACTTAACACCGAAGTTACGGATGTTGAGCAGATCGTTCTCCGAGAACTCAACGAGTTGACGGACCGAGTGAATGCTGGCGCGCTTAAGGCAGTTGTAAGAACGGACGGAAAGGTCCAGATCCTCGATCTGCTTGTCCAGCTCGGCGTTGTCGTTGGTGACCTCGGGAGCGAAGATCGAAGCCTCCTCCTCAACCTCGGGGGTCTCGGCAAGGTTCATAAAGGCGGCCATATGCTGATTGATGATATTGGCAGCCTGGACCACGGCGTCGCGCGGGGCGATGGAGCCGTTGGTCTCGATCTCGAGGACAAGGCGGTCGTAGTCGGTGTGCTGACCGACACGGCAAGCCTCAACGAGCTTGGCGCAACGGGAAACCGGCGAGTACAGCGAGTCGACGTGGATCACACCGATGGGATCGTTGTCGCGCTTGTTGGCCTCGCCAGAAACATAGCCGCGGCCATAGCCGATGCGCATGCTCATGGTGAGATGGCCACCCTCGGTGAGCGTAGCGATGTGCTGCTCGGGGTTGACCAGCTCAAACTCGGACGGAATAAAGAAGTCCGCACCGGTGACCTCGCAGGGGCCGTCAACCGAGATGGTGGCGGTCGCCTCGTCGGTCGTGCCGAGAGCCCTGAAGACAAGACCCTTGACATTCAGGACGATGTCGGTGACATCCTCGACCATGTTAGGGATGGTCATGAACTCGTGCTGCGCACCATCGATCTGAATAGCCTCGACGGCGGCACCCTCGAGCGAGGACAGAAGAACGCGACGAAGGGAGTTACCCAGCGTATCGCCGTAACCACGCTCGAGCGGCTCGACGGAGACACGAGCAGACGTCTCGTTGATCTCTTCGACCTGAACCTGAGGCCTAATGAATTCTGACATGTATTACCTCCAGCCTCAGCAGCCCGGATGGACTACTTAGAGTAGAGCTCGACGATGAGCTGCTCGTTGATATCACCGCTGATCTGCTCACGCGTCGGCAGAGCGAGCACGTTACCAGACAGCTTCTCGATATCGACCTCGAGCCAGCCAGGGACCTCAAAGCGCTCGGAGGAAATCAGGGCCTCCTTGATGGGGAGGAGGTCACGGAACTTCTCGCCGACAGCGACGACGTCGCCGGCCTTGACGCGGTAGGACGGGATGTCCACGCGCTTGCCGTTCACGGTGAAGTGACCGTGACGGACGGACTGACGAGCCTCTTTGCGGGTGCGGGCGAAGCCAAGACGGAAGACGACGTTGTCGAGGCGAGACTCAAGGATGATCATGAGGTTCTCACCGGTGACGCCGTTCATCTTGCGGGCCTTGTTGAAGTAGCCGTGGAACTGCTTCTCCAGAACGCCATAGATGAACTTGACCTTCTGCTTCTCGCGCAGCTGCATGCCGTACTCAGATTCCTTGCGACGGCGCTTGGGCTGACGGATAGATTCCTTCTTGCTGCTGTAACCGAGCTCAGCGGGATCGATCCCGAGCTGACGGCAGCGCTTAAGAACAGGAGTCCTGTCGATTGCCATATTGATACGATCCTTTCAGTTACACGCGGCGACGCTTCTTGGGGCGGCAGCCGTTGTGCGGAATGGGGGTCTTGTCCTGGATGCTCGAGACCTCGAGGCCAGCAGCCTGGAGGGAGCGGATGGCGGTCTCACGACCGGAGCCGGGGCCCTTGACGAAGACGGAAACCTTCTTCATACCGTGCTCCATGGCCTGCTTGGCAGCAGCCTCGGCAGCCATCTGGGCAGCGAACGGCGTGGACTTACGCGAGCCCTTGAAGCCCACCTGGCCAGCCGACTTCCAGGAAATGACGTTGCCCTGGGGATCGGTGATCGAAACGATCGTGTTGTTGAACGTAGAACGAATGTGAGCCTGGCCCACGGAAATGTTCTTACGGTCCGCGCGCTTCAGACGGGCAGCGCGAACGTTCTTCTTAGCAGTAGCCATCTATCTAGCGCTCCTTATTTCTTCTTCTTAGCACCGATCTGACGCTTCGGGCCCTTACGGGTACGAGCGTTAGTGTGGGTGCGCTGGCCGCGGACCGGGAGGCCCTTGCGGTGACGAAGGCCGCGGTTGCAGCCGATGTCCATAAGGCGCTTGACGTTCTGGTTGCGCTCACGGCGGAGGTCACCCTCAACCATGATCTGGTTCTTATCGATATAATCGCGGATGGCGTTAACCTCATCCTCGGTGAGGTCCTTAACGCGCGTATCCACGTTAACGTTGCACTCGACGCAGATCTTCGTCGCAGTGGTGCGGCCGATGCCGTAAATGTAGGTCAGACCGATCTCAACGCGCTTCTCACGCGGGAGGTCAACACCATTAATACGGGCCAACGTAGTCTCCTCTCTTAACCCTGACGCTGCTTATGACGGGGGTTCTCGCAAATGACGAGGACCTTGCCATGGCGCCTAATGATTTTGCACTTATCGCACATCTTCTTGACCGAAGGACGTACCTTCATCGTTCTTCCTTTCGGTAGCGCTCAAACTACTTCCCTACTATCTACTCGCCCAGCCGCAGGCGTTTAAAACTATGGCTGGTCTTCACACACAATCCGACTGTAGGTTGAGCTAAGCCTGCAGCCGGAAATGGAGTGCGTGTATGCGTGCCGCTATTTGTAGCGATAGGTGATGCGACCGCGGGTCAGGTCGTACGGGGAAAGCTCCACGACAACCCTGTCACCGGGGAGAATACGGATGTAATTCATTCGGATCTTGCCAGAAATGTTGCACAGAACCGAATGACCGTTCTCGAGCTCAACCTTAAACATGGCATTGGGCAACGGTTCCTTTACCGTACCCTCGAGCTCAATTGCGTCTTCCTTCTTCACAAGCAATCATCTTTCTCTAGAAAACGACAGCGATTGAGTATTCTACAACACGTATGCACGCATCGTAATAACTTCGTAATGGCTCCACAACTAAGTGGAACTTGTTACATTTGAAATGCAAAACAAAACCGTTCCCTGATACCCAAGATCGCCTTGAAATGAGAAGGCATAGACCTTGGGGTCATGCCTTCGAAATTGAAAGGCGAGGTTGGGCATCAGGAGGCGGCGACCTTTACATTTCACCGCCTTGGAGCGAACACCAAGCACCTTGGGCATCCGTGGTGAGAATCACCGGACCGTCATTGGTAATGGCGACGGTGTTCTCGTAGTGCGCGGCGGGCAGGTGGTCGTTGGTCGTAACAATCCAACCGTCGGAGCCCGTGCTCACATGGTTGGAACCCATCGTAACCATCGGCTCGATGGCAATGACCATGCCGGCTTGGAGGCGAACGCCCCTCCCCTTCTTTCCATAGTTAGGAACGTTGGGGTCCTCGTGCATCACGCGGCCAATGCCATGGCCCACATAATCACGAAGCACGCCGTAACCGTGAGACTCGGCGAGGGACTGAACGGCATAACCGACGTCCCCGATATGGTTACCAGGAACAGCCTGCTCGATGGCAGCCTTAAGGCAATCGCGCGTGACCTCGCACAAAGCCTTGGCTTCGGGCGTGGGGGTGCCGACGAAAAACGTCCAAGCGTTATCGCCGACCCAACCGTCGACAACGGCTCCCGTATCGATGGAGATGATATCGCCATCGCGCAGGATCATGTCGGGGTTGGGAATACCGTGGACCACGGCATCGTTGATCGATGCGCAAATGGTCCCCGGGAACCCGCCGTAACCCTTAAAGGCCGGGGTGCCGCCATGCATGCGGATAATCTGCTCCGCGAGCTGATCGAGCTCAAAAGTCGAAACGCCGGGGCGCACCATGGCTCCAACGTGGCGGAGCGCCATCTTAGATAGCGCTCCTGCCTTCTTCATCTGCTCGATTTGCGTTGCAGACTTAATCTTGATCATAGACCGAGAGCCTCTTTGACATCCCCGTACACGGTCTCGCGAGCCTGGTCACCGTTGACCGACTTGAGCAGACCCTGGCCACGATAGTAGTCGACGAGCGGGCTCGTGGACTTCTCGTAGACGTCGAGACGATTCTTGATGGTCTCGGGCTTGTCGTCGTCGCGCTGATACATCTCGCCGGCGCACTTGGGGCAGGTAGCATCGGCAGCGGTGCCGGTGTAACCGCAGGCGCGGCAGGTGCGACGCGAAGACAGACGATCGATGATGACCTCGGGGGCCACGTCGACCAGAAGGGCGCAGTCGATCTCGCGACCCATGGCCGAGAGCTCGGAATCGAGCGTCACGGCCTGGGCGGTGTTGCGCGGGAAGCCGTCGAGGATGAAGCCCTGCTGGGCGTCATCGGCGGCAAGGCGCTCCTTGACAAGGTCGATCACGAGCTGGTCGGGAACGAGCTCGCCAGCGTCCATGTACTTCTTAGCCTGAATACCAAGCTCGGTGCCGCCCTTGACGGCAGCACGCAGCAGGTCGCCCGTGGAAATGTGAGCGACGCCAAACTCGGCGACGAGCTCCTGTGCGACGGTGCCCTTACCGGCACCCGGAGCTCCGAGCAATACGAGGTTCATGAGCAATCCTCCTCTAGCCTATTTAAAGAATCCATCGTAATCATACATCTTGATCTGGCCTTCGAGCTTATCGACCGTGTCGAGCACGACGCCGACCATGATGAGGATGGACGTGCCGCCAAATGCCTGGATCAGATGGTTACCCGTGAAGGAGAAGATGATCGAAGGCACGATGGCGATGAGCGCCAAAAAGACAGCGCTGGGAAGCGTAATCTTGTTGAGCGCGTTCTTGATGTAGGCCGCGGTAGCCCTACCCGGACGCACGCCCGGAATAAAGCCGCCCTGCTTCTTAAGGTTGTCGGCCGTGTCATCGGGGTTGAACACCATAGAGGTGTAGAAGTACGCGAAGAACACGATGAGGACAACGTTAAGCACCCAGTTGAGCCAACCGGTCGAAAGCGCAGAGGCAACTGCCTGAATCCAGCCGATGCCGGGGAAGAACACGGCAATCTGAGCCGGGAAGTACAGCAGCGCCGAGGCGAAGATGATCGGCACGACACCCGCGGTGTTAACCTTGATGGGCAGGTAGGTGGTCTGACCACCCATCATGCGACGGCCCACGACGCGCTTAGCGTAGGAGACCGGAATGCGGCGCTGGCCGCGCTCAAGGAAAACAATCAGCGGGATAACCAGCAGGATGATGGCGCAGATGATCACCATGGTGATGATGCCACCGGCATTGCCCTCGGTGCTGGAGAAGATAGCCTGCGGCAGACCGGCCATGATGTTCGCAAAGATGATCAGCGACATGCCATTGCCGATACCGCGCTGGGTGATGAGCTCACCAATCCACATGATCAGCATGGCGCCCGCGGTGAGCGTGCCGACGACCATGAGGTCGAAGATGATCTCGGGAGCGCCGGCGCCGTTAAAGCTGATGCCGAAGCTCTTAAAGAGGAAGAGGTAACCCACGGAGTTGAGGATTGCCAGAGCCAGGGTGAGGTAACGCGAATACTGCGTAATCTTGGTCTGACCGACCTCGCCCTCGCGGGCAAGCTCATGCAGGGAAGGCACAACGGCCTGGAGCATCTGGAGGATGATCGAGCTGGTGATGTAAGGCATGATGCCCAGCGAAAACACCGACACATAGCTCAACGCGCCGCCAGAGAAAAGATTCAGGAGGGCCATAGCACCTGCGGCGACCGAATTGTTATCGGTCGAGAAAAGGCCCAGCATCCCCTGGAAGGGAATGCCGGGCACAGGAACGTGCGCACCAATGCGGTACACGACGAGCATAGCTATGGTAAAAAGAATCTTTTCGCGCAATTCTTTGATGCGGAAAGCATTCTTAAGACCATTTAGCACGGCAGCTCGACCTTTCCGCCAGCGGCCTCGATCTTGGCCTGCGCAGAAGCGCTGACCTTGTCGACCTTGACCGTGAACTTCTTGGTGAGCTCACCATTGCCGAGCACCTTGACGGGCTCGAACTCGCTCTTGGTGATGCGAGCGGCCTTAAGAGCGGCACCGTCGATTACAGCGCCGTCCTCGAACTTACGCTCGAGACGCTCAACGTTAACAGCGGTGTACTCGATACGACGGGGGTTGCGGAAGCCCGGAAGCTTGGGCAGGCGCATAGCCAGCGGAGTCTGGCCACCCTCGAAGCCGGCACCCTTGGTGCCACCAGAGCGGGAACCCTGGCCCTTCTGGCCGCGGCCAGAAGTGGTGCCGTGACCCGAAGAATTGCCACGGCCGACGCGCTTGCGGTTCTTGGTGGAACCGGGCGCGGGAGTAAGATCGTGAAGCTGCATTTGCTACTCCTCTACAATCTCGACAAGGTGCTTGACCTTGAAGATCATGCCGCGGACGGACTCGTTGTCAGCAATCTCGCGAACCTCGCGGATCCTGTGGAGACCGAGGGCACGGACAGTACGGACCTGGTCCTGCTTGCAACCGTTGGTGCTGCGGACCTGCTTGATCTTGATGGTGTCAGCCATGCTTAGTTCTCCTTACCGACGAACATCTCGGAGACCGTCAGGCCACGGCGAGCCGCGACGTCCTCAGGGCTGGAGAGCTCCTTGAGGCCCTCGACGGCAGCCTTGATGATGTTGAGGCCGTTGTCGGTACCGAGGGACTTGGACAGGACGTTCTTGATGCCAGCAAGCTCGAAGAGGGGACGCACAGCGCCGCCGGCGATAACGCCGGTACCCTCGACAGCGGGCTTGATGATGATGCGGCCGGCACCAAAGTGGCCGAGAACCTCGTGCGGGATGGTGCCCTGCTCGGTCACCGGCACGTGGAACATGTTCTTCTTGGCATCGAGAGACGCCTTGGAGATGGCCAGGGGCACCTCAGCGGACTTGCCCATGCCAACGCCGACGTTGCCCTTGCCGTCGCCAACGACGACGAGAGCGACGAGGCTCATGCGACGACCACCCTTGACGGTCTTCGACACGCGGTTGATGTAAACGACGCGCTCCTCGAACTCGGAGGCCTCGCGCTGCTGCTTCTGATTACGAGCCATGTGCTACATACCTCCTAGAACTCGAGACCGGCGGCACGAGCACCGTCGGCGAGGGCCTTGACGCGGCCATGGTAGATACGGCCACCGCGATCGAAGGCGACCTTGGTGATGCCGGCCTCGATGGCACGCTTGCCAACGAGCTGACCGACCTTCTCCGCAGCCTCCTTGTTCGAGGTGTGGGTGCCCTTGAACTCGGCCTCGAGGGTCGAGGCAGAGACGAGCGTCAGGCTGGAGCCCTTGCTGTCGTCGATGATCTGGGCATAGATGTTGGCGTTAGTACGGGTCACGCGAAGACGCGGACGCTCGGAGGTACCCGAGACCTTGCCGCGAACACGACGCTGACGACGCTTGAGGCCTTCCAGCTTCGCCTTATGCTTGTTCATACGTAAACTCCTAAAAAGGTTGATCTTGCCAGCACCTGACGGGGTGCTGGTCTTATGCGAGTGAGTCGGTTACGACTACTTGGCGGCCTTACCCAGCTTGCGGCGGATGTGCTCGCCAACGTAGTGGATACCCTTGCCCTTGTAAGGCTCGGGAGGACGATGGCCGCGGATCTCAGCGGCAATCTGACCGACCTGCTGCTTGTTGATACCCTTGACGTTCACGTGGGTGTTGTCGGGAACCTCGAAGGTGATGCCCTCGGGAGCCTCGACGATCACGGGGTGCGAGAAGCCCAGGGAGAACTCGAGGTTCTTGCCCTTCTGCTGCACGCGGTAACCGACGCCGGCGAGCTCGAGCTTCTTCTCGAAGCCCTCGGAAACGCCAACAACCATGTTGTGGATGAGGGCGCGGGTGAGGCCGTGGCGGGCACGGGTCTCACGCTCGTCGTCGGGACGGGAAACGGTGAGGACGTTGTCCTCGACGTTGATAGCGAGCTTCTCAAAGACATCGAGCTCGAGCTGGCCCTTGGGGCCCTTGACGACAACGTTGTTGCCGTTGACTGCCACTTCGACTCCGGCGGGAATCTGGACAGGCTTATTACCGATACGAGACACGGTGATCTCCTTTCCTTCTACCTACCGAGCGAATTACCAGACGTAAGCGATGATCTCGCCGCCGACGTTGTGCTTGCGAGCATCGCGGTCGGTCATGACGCCATGGCTGGTGGAAATAATGGCGGTACCAAGGCCACCGCGGACGCGGGGCATGTCGGCAACGCCGGTGTACTTACGCAGGCCCGGCTTGGAAATGCGGCGGATGCCGTTGATGACCTTAGCCTTCTTGGGACCATACTTAAGCGTGATGTGCAGAGTCTTCTGGGGAACGGTGTCCTCGACATCGTAGCCCTCGATGTAGCCCTCCTCGTGCAGAACACGAGCGATCTCGACGAGCTTCTTGCTGCTCGGCATGGAGACCGTGGCCTTGTTCACAGAGTTAGCGTTACGGATGCGCGTAAGCATATCTGCGATCGGGTCTGTAAGGTTCATACAGATTCTCCTTCGTTCTTGATGAACACGTGCTCTTGGTTCTTCGCCGCCCTTAACGGCAAAGCCTTTTTAGCGCGTTTTCCCTGTTCCAAACTGATGCTTGAAACGCTGGTAGTGACTTACCAGCTGGCCTTCTTAACGCCGGGAAGCTCGCCCTTGAGTGCAAGCTCGCGGAAGCAGACACGGCACAGGCCGAACTTGCGGTACACAGAGTGCGGACGGCCGCAGCGCTGGCAGCGCGTGTACTCACGAGTAGAGAACTTCTGCTTGCGATTGCACTTGACGATCATCGATGTCTTAGCCACTTATATCCTCCTCACATAGAGTATTGTTCGCCCCAAGCGCCGCCCCCTTCTGGGAACGGCGCTCATAGGGCAGGTGAACCTATTTCTTGAACGGGAAACCGAAGGCGTCCAGAAGGGCCTTGGCCTCCTCATCGGTGTTGGCGGTGGTCACGAAAGTGATGTCCATACCACGCTGGTGATCGACGGAGTCGAAGTCGATCTCGGGGAAGATGAGCTGCTCGGTGACGCCCATGGAGAAGTTACCACGGCCGTCGAAGCTCTTGGCGGAGATGCCGCGGAAGTCGCGGATACGGGGGATCGCGACGGAGGTCAGACGATCGAAGAACTCCCACATACGGTCGCCACGCAGGGTAACCTTGCAGCCGATCGGCATACCAGCGCGCAGGCGGAAGGTAGCGATGGACTTGCGGGCACGGGTGATCATCGGCTGCTGGCCGGTGATGGCGCGCAGGTCGCGCACGGCACCGTCGATGGCCTTGGAATCGGTAGCGGCCTCGCCGACACCCATGTTCACGACGATCTTCTCAAACTTGGGGATCATCATGACGTTCTCGTACTGGAACTTGTCCTGAAGCTGCTGCTTGACCTCGTTGTTGTACTTGGTCTTCAGACGCGGCACATACTTCTCTTCTGCCATTGTTCACTCCTTCTTGGGGTTTTAAGCACGGGGCGTGGCCACGATGGGTTGTCCTCGTGCCTCCTGGCTGCATCCGCGCCGCTCATGGCATTTCGCGGTTTGGACTCGACGCAGCAGGAGCCGACAAAACAATCGGTACTATACGCGCATCGGGAGCGTATTTCCAGAAAAACCTCGTCTGCCTGCACAACTCCACAACTCCCCCGCACATATTGATCCCTAGGGGATCAAAATGGCAGTTGCGGTGAAATAGGGACTGTTTGACGGCTTAACCGGCTTAAACAGTCCGTATTTCACCGCATCTTATTGATGGGGATGCGACTAGCGCTTGCGGGGGACGAGCTTGGTGCGGCGCAGGTGGATCATCTCGGCAGCGATGGAGATGGCAATCTCCTCGGGATCCTCGGCCTCGATGGCAACGCCGATCGGCAGGTGCAGCCCGTCGATCTGGTCCTGCGTAAAGCCCTCCTGCTCCAGGCGGGCGCGCACAAAGGCCGTCTTACGGCGCGAACCCAAGCAGCCCAGATAGGCTGGCTTGGCGCGCATGGCCTGAATCACCACGTCGATATCGGACTTGTGACCCGCCGTGGCGACGACCACCAGGTCGCGCGGGCCGATGGGGCACTGCTTGCTCAGGTTCTTGTAGTCGACCAGACGACGGTCGTAGACACCGGGCACCCATTCGGGCGTCAACGTGCCGGGGCGGTCGTCGCAAGCCACGACGGCAAAGCCCGCCGCCGTGAGCACCCGCGCCGTCGCAGCACCCACGTGTCCGCAGCCAAAGATATAGGTCAGGCCCTCGGGGCAGAGCGTCTCGATGTGCGCGGGAGGAATCTCGGAGGCGGCGTTGGTGTAGGTGACCTTACTCCCCTCCTCCACCAGCGAAAGCCCGGGGCAGCCCGCAATGGTGCGGCGCGATTCCTCGCCATGGCACTCGGCCACATCGCCCTCGAGCGCGCTTGCGATAAACGGCTCAAAGTCGATGACGAAGTCGCCGATGCGCCGATAGGCCAAGACGTCGGCAATCGACTGGAACAACGGTACCTGGGTCGCATCCAGATGCAGGTAGCACAGGCAGATGGCTCCGCCGCAGATCATGCCGGTATCGGAGTTCTCGCCGCCCATGGTGTAGCGGACCAGACGCGACTGTCCCGCGCCCAGCAGCTCGCGCGCCTCATCCAGCGCAAAGAGCTCAATCTTGCCGCCGCCGATAGTGCCCGCCTGGCTGCCATCGGCAAAGACGGCCATCCAGGCGCCCACACCGCGCGGGGACGACCCCGCCGTACCGGCCACGACCACCAGCTCGCACGTCTCGCCAGCACGCAGGGCGGCAAGCGCCGCATTCACAACATCGAGCTTTTCCATTGCCGCCTTCTATCCTCTAAAGACATCGGTGAGCATAGCGAGTGCCTCGAGCACGCCGCCGCCGACCGACGTCGCTTTGTCCGAAATATAGTTGATATAGCTGGCATCGCCGCGCGGGTCGACGTCGGCACATTTAAAGCCCTCGGTCACCTGAACACCGTCGGCCAAAAGGCCGCGCAAGCAGCCGCCAATCTGCGTGACCATGGGAGTATCACCCGCATACCCGATCACATCGCCGGCACTCACGATGTCGCCGATGGTGCGGTCGGACCTAAACACGCCGGCGGCGGGGCTGTGGATAACACGTTCCTTGCCATAGCCGGCGATAATGCCCGGCACGCCCGTGTTGGGCTGGGGCGAACCTTGGGTAATGACACGGCCGAGAAAATGTCCGCGCATGGTCTCGACCACGGCGTCGCAGTCAACCGGCGCGGTAAAGCCCGGCCCCACAGCGATGACGGCAGGCGCCATGTCGCGCGTGGTGCCCAAGTTGCGCTTAGCCAAAATCGCGTCGACCACAGCCGCGGGTTTAAGCTCATCGAGCATCTTGGCCTGAGGGTCCACCACAACGGCGACGTCTCCAGCCTCGGTAATCTCAAGCGCCTCAGCCGGCGTCCGTGCCAAGCGAGCGCGAATGCCTTCGACCTCGACCTCGCCCAGGCGAATGGCCTCGCAAAAACAGATTGTGCGGCGGATGCACGTGGGAACCGCGATATCGGCCATAACGACCGAAACGCCGGCGCGCACCAAGCGAGCGGCGACGCCCGTGGCGATATCGCCGGCGCCGCGAACATAAACGAGCATTCCCGGGGCACCTCCCTGTGCTACGGTTTGAGCAGAGCAAAAGCGGTTCGGCCGCTACTCTGATGATTATTTATTATCACAGTATTATACGGCGGTGAACAGATGGAAACGACGAGCGGAAACCTTGCCTCCGCGCTCAAGATCGAGCCGGGCATTACCGCGATTATCGGCAGCGGCGGCAAGTCGACGTTGCTGAAGATGCTGGGTCTCGAGCTCATGCGCGGCGGCGGGCGCGTGCTCCTCTGCACCACCACGCACATGTTTCCCGTCGCCGGCGTGCCATGGGACGGGTCGAGCCGTCGCCTGGACGCCGCGCCTTGGAAGCCGGGGACCCCGCATGTTCCCGGCTGCACCTGCGAGGCATGCGCGGAACTTGTCCGCGGAAGCATCTGCCAGGCGGGTGTTTTGGACCCGGAGACAGGCAAGCTCTCCGCCCCCGCTGAGCCGATCGACCAGCTGGCGCAGCGCTTTGACTATGTGTTGGCCGAGGCAGATGGCAGCAAGCGACTCCCGCTCAAGGCGCATGCCGCCTGGGAGCCGGTAATTCCCGCCGCCACGGCAAACGTTGTCTGGGTCGTCGGCGCCTCGGGGCTGGGCAGGCCCGTCGCCGAGGTTGTCCACCGCCCCGAGCTCTTCTGCGAGCGCTGCGGCTGCGAGCCTACCGACATCGCCACGCCCGAGCGCGTCGCCCAGGTGCTCAATGCCGAGATGCAGGCGCTGGGACTCAGCACCGCACGCGTCATGCTCAACCAAGCCGACACGCTTGCCGACCCAACAATGGCAGATCGCTTCGAGGCAGCCCTCAACCGCCCCCTCATCGCCACCAGCCTCCAGGGGTAGCAAATTTGGGACGGGGCTCTTTTTGCTACCCCGTCCCGAAAAATCATCTCCCAAATTAGCTACCCCGGCGGTCTTCCTGTTAGCGGGGCACGTAGCGGCCGGGTTGGGCTCCGGTGGGCTCGCCGTCGCGTGCCGCCAGCACGCCGTTCACAAACACGGCCTTGGCGCGGCCATGTGCCCCAAAGCCCTCGAGCGGCGTGTAGTCCACGGCCTGATGCTGCGTCGCGGCGCTGATCGTCCAACGCGCGCACGGATCCCACACGCACACGTCGGCATCGGCGCCCTCGGCAAGACAGCCCTTGTGCGGATACATGCCAAAGACGCGCGCCGGGTTCTCGCTCATCAGGCGGCACAGATCCTCGGGGCCCAGCTGTCCCTCAAAGCTCGTAGCGATCGCGACGGGGCGATGCTCCACGCCGGGTCCGCCGTTGGGAATCGCGCGGAAGTCGTCGCGCCCGCGGTCCTTTTGCCCGTGCAGGTTAAAGCTACAGTGGTCGGTCGCAATCGTATCGATCTCGCCGGCCACAAGCGCCTCGCGCAGTGCCGCACGGTCGCCGGCATGGCGCAGCGGCGGACTCATCACGTACTTGGCGCCCGCAAAGCCGTCCTCGCCCTGCTCCAGATAGCAGGTGTCGTCGAGCATCAGATACTGAGGGCATGTCTCGACATAGATGTTCTTCTGCCCGCGCGCTTTGGCAGCGCGAATGGCCTCGAGCCCCAGCTTGGTCGAAAGGTGCACCACGTTGACCGGAGCGTCCCCGGCCAAGTGCGCCAGATACAGCAGGCGGCTCACGGCCTCGGCCTCACACACGTCCGGACGGCTGAGCGCATGGCCCTCGGGCCCGTGGATACCCTGCTCAAACACGCGCTTCTGCAGCGCGTTGACCAACGTGCCGTTCTCGCAATGCACGCACAGGATACCGCCCACGCGCTTGAGCTCCTCCAGCACCTCGAGCGTCTCGGCATCGTCCAGGCGCAGATGGTCGTAGGCAAAGTAGGTCTTAAACGACGACACGCCCGCCTCGCGCATGGCCGAAAGATCGGCGCGGTTGCGCTCATTCCACTCGGCAAGCGCCATATGGAAGGCATAGTTGGCGGTGCAGGTGCCGTCGGCGCGATGATGCCACTCGACCAAGGCATCGGGCATGGTCACGCCGCGATCGGCCGTCGCGTAGTCCACAATGGTCGTCGTGCCGCCGCAGGCAGCCGCGCGCGTGCCGGTCTCAAAGCTATCGGCTGCCCAATCCATGCCGGTCCAGCACTGCATGTGCGTGTGCCCATCGATAAAGCCCGGGAACACCCAGCAGCCCGCAGCATCCTCGACGGTATCGCCCTCGGCCGGCTCAATCGCCGCGGCAATCCGCACGATCTTATCGCCATCCATGGCAAGATCGGCGCGGCGAAGCCCCTGGGGCGTCACGAGTGCGCCGTTTTTGATGATGATCATAATTGCTCCTTATTGATTGATGCAGTTGGCCACGCGATCAAAATACGAGCAGGCGGCGATATGCTCCGTTATGCGTCGCTGTCCCTTGACGGTATCGACGTCCCACAGCTCGTAGGCACGCGCCTCGACCAGCACCACGTCGGTACGGTCCTTGAGGATCGAACCGCCGCCGTCCTTACCCTCAAGACACATAAGTGCATCGAACAGTTCCGCCGGAAAGAGCACCGGGCTCGAAGGCTCACCGTTGCACGCAAGACGCACCGGATGCTTGCGGCCACGCTCGTCAAATGCACGAACCATAGCCTCAAAAGAATCCGAACTCACGAGCGGCTGGTCGCCCGGCAAAAAGAGGCAACCTTTCCAGTTGCGTTCGACTCCCCACGAAAGGCCCGCACGGACGCTTTCGCTGCGCAGCTCGCCATCGTGCAGCACGCACGGGCAATGCTTGTCATCACAAATCTGAGCGACCTCGGGCCAACGCGTCGAAACCACAACGTCAAAGCCCCGGGGAACCGAATCAATGGTCCGGGCAATCAGCGGCTCGCCATAGATATCAGCGAGCATCTTGTTAGAGCCAAATCGCTTGCCCTCGCCCGAAGCCATAATGACGCAACCAAGTTTCATGGCGATACCTCCCCTGAAACCATCGTACCCATAACTCGCGTCGCGGGGCATCTACATCGAAAGCGCTTATCCCGCACGCCCACGATGCAAAAAGGGGCACCCCGCCGGTTGGCAGAGCGCCCCCTTTACATGGCTTACCTCAACCCAGCTTTAGGCCTGGAACCAACGGGCGGTGTTGCGCTCGTCGAGGGCCTTGAGGGTAGCGGCGGGATCGGCAACCTTCTGCAGGAACATCATGGCTGCGATGGCGTACGGCTTGTAGCTGGCCTCCTTGTACATGCCCACGCGGTGCATGTCGAAGACGTCGGCGTTGACCTCGCCGTGCTCGCAGGAGACACCGGAGATGTCGGCGGGCAGCGGATGCATAAAGATGGTGTCCTGGCCGTTGGCAGTCTTCTCCATGAGCTCGGTCGTGGAGCACCAGTCCTGATGCGTAGCGTTCTGGGCGAGCAGCTCCTTCTCGAGCGCGGCGATGCCGGCATCGTCGCCCTCGGCGTACAGGTTGGTGCGCTTCTCCATGGCGGCAAACGGAGCCCAGCTCTTGGGGATCACGATGTCGGCGCCCTCGAAGGCCTCGGCCATGGTGTTGACCTGCTTAAAGGTGGTGCCGGACTCGGCGGCATAGCCCTTGGCGCGCTCGACGACCTCGGGCATGAGGTCGTAGCCCTCGGGGTGGGCCAGGGTGACGTCCATGCCAAAACGGGGCAGCAGGCTGATCAGCGACTGCGGGCAGGACAGCGGCTTGCCGTAAGAAGGCGAATAGGCCCAGGTGACGGCAACCTTCTTGCCCTTGAGGTTCTCAAGGCCGCCAAACTCGTTGATGAGGTAGAGCATGTCGGCAGAGGACTGCGTGGGGTGGTCGGAATCGGACTGCAGGGAGATGAGCGTGGGACGGTGATCCAGAACGCCGTCCTCGTAGGCCTGCTGGACAGACTCGGAGACCTCGGCCATGTAGGCGTCGCCCTTGCCGATGTACATGTCGTCGCGGATGCCGATGACGTCGGCCATGAAGGAGATCATGGTAGCGGTCTCGCGGACGGTCTCGCCGTGAGCGATCTGGGACTTCTTCTCGTCCAGGTCCTGCAGCTCGAGGCCGAGCAGGTTGGCGGCCTTAGAGAAGGAGAAGCGCGTACGGGTGGAGTTGTCGCGGAACAGGGAGACGGCCAGGCCCGAGTCGAAGATCTTGGACGAAACGTTGTTCTCACGCAGCTCGCGCAGGGCGTCGGCAACGATGTAGAGAGCCTTGAGCTCATCGGTGGTCTTATCCCAGGTGTGCAGGAAGTCGCTGCCGTACATGCCCTTAAAATCGAGGCCGTTCAGCTGCTCGACGAGCTCGGTAAACTTGGCGTCCATGTAAATATCCTTTCCATAGATGAAACGATCGCAATGAGTAGATGTGCTCCGGCATGCGCGTGTGGCTAGAACATGCAGAGCGCTATGACGAGGACCCGCTACCGTTGAGGAAGCATGGGAGATAACGACCGCGGGCCCCAAGTCAACAGGGGGTGCCGGGGACACAGGCTGTCCCCGGCTCAACAAGATCGAGGAATGGGACTAGTCGATCTTGTTGTTGGTCAGACCAGCGCGGAACACGGTAGCGTCGCCATCGGCCTGGCTCGGATCGTAGAGGTTCAAAGCAGCAACATACATGGCGGCAGCGGTGACCAGGTCGTCCTTGTAGGTGACCTCGTTGGGAGCGTGAGCCTGAGACTCGGCACCCGGGCCAAAGCCAACGCAGGGGATGCCATAGCGGCCCTGGATGGAAACGCAGTTCGTGGAGAAGGTCCACTTGTCGCACAGCGGACGGCCGGTGCGCTTGTCCATGCTGGGCTCGCAGCCGATGCGCTCGTCACCGAACATGGCCTTGTGGGCGTCGACGAGGGCCTTGACGTGCGGAGCGGTCTCCTTGTTGATCCACGTGGGGAAGTAAGCCTCGGTCTCGTAGACCTCGCCGGTCCAGGACGGACGGTCGTACATGTACATGGAGACCTTCACGTCGTCGCCGTACTTCTTGGCGGCCGGCAGGTTGCGGATCTCGTCCAGGCAGGACTCCCAGGTCTCGCCGGCGGTCATGCGACGGTCGATGGAGATGGCGCAGGAGTCAGCGACAGCGCAGCGGCTGGGGCTGGTGTAGAAGATCTGGCTGACGGTGCAGGTGCCGCGGCCCAGGAAGCGGGCGTCCTCGAAGTGCTCGGGGTTGTACTTGGGGTCGAGCATCTTGACGAGACCCTTGATGTCGGTCGACTCGTCGCAGCCGTTGTTGTTGAGGGCGCGGACGTCGGCGATGATGTCGGCCATCTTGTAGATGGCGTTGTCGCCGCGGTCGGGAGCGGAGCCGTGGCAGGAGGTGCCGTGAACGTCGACGCGGATCTCCATACGGCCGCGGTGACCGCGATAGATGCCGCCGTCGGTGGGCTCGGTGGAAATGACGAACTCGGGCTTAATGCCGTCCTTGTTGTAGATGTACTGCCAGCACATGCCGTCGCAGTCCTCTTCCTGGACGGTGCCGACGACCATGATCTTGTAGCCCTCGGGGATGAGGCCCATGTCCTTCATCATCTTGGCTGCGTAGGTAGCAGAAGCCATGCCACCCTCCTGGTCGGAGCCGCCGCGGCCGTAGATGATCTCGTCGGTCTCGTAGCCCTCATAGGGATCGGCGTCCCAGTTCTCGATGTTGCCGATACCGACGGTGTCGATGTGGGAGTCGATGGCGATGATCTTGTCGCCCTCGCCCATAAAGCCCATGACGTTGCCCAGGCCGTCGACCTTGACCTCGTCATAGCCAAGGCTCTCCATCTCGGCCTTGATGCAGGCAACAACCTCACCCTCCTCGCAAGACTCAGAGGGATGGGAGATCATAGCGCGCAGGAAGCGAGTCATATCAGCACGATGGGACTCAGCAGCAGCCTTGATAGCGTCGAAATCGAGTTCTTTAGCCATAACAGTCAACCTTTCTACAAGGGTTTACCTACAGGTAGATATTTCAGATAGATCACTTGTGCCAAGCAGCGTGAGGTTGAGCACCCGGCAAGCAAGTAACCATAGGAGGCGGACGGAGGACTTTGCTCCGTCGCGAGTTCCGCACGAGCCGGAGAGCACTTAATGTGCTCTCCGTGCGAGCAGGACTGTCCGAGCAGGGAGTAAAGTCCTCCGGCTGCCTCCGGACAGGTCAGTCTGCTAGCAAGTCGGGTACTCGCCCTCCCAGACGATGCGACGGTACTGATCCGGATCGGTGTCGCCCTCGGTGGAGAAGCAGAGCACGGAGCTCGTCTTGTCCAGGCCGATGAGCTCTTTGAGCTCGGCGTACTCGGGATCGAACATGAGGGTCTCGACCAGGCCGGTGGTCACAGCGCCGGACTCGCCGGAGATGACGCGCGGGTCGCCCTTCTCGGGAGCGCCCAGGGTGCGCATGCCGCGAGCGGTGACCCAGTCGGGGCAGGACACAAAGGCAGTGGTGTGGTTGCGCAGGATATCCCAGCCCAGAATGTTGGGCTCGCCGCAGCACAGACCGGCCATGATGGAGGGCATGTCACCGTCCACGATGCGCGGATCGCCGTCGCCGGCGGCAGCGCCCTTGTACAGGCAGGCGGCAGGCGCGCACTCGACCACGACGAAGGTGGGCGGGTTATCGGGATACAGGTTGGTGAAGTAGCCCACCACGGCGCCGGCGAGCGAACCCACGCCAGCCTGGACAAACACGTGCGTCGGGCGGTTGATGGCCATCTCGCGCAGCTGCTCGGCAGCCTCGGAAGCCATGGTGCCGTAGCCCTCCATGATCCAGGACGGGATCTTCTCGTAGCCCTCCCAGGCGGTGTCCTGAACGATGACGCCGCGCTCGCAGGCATCGGCCTCGGCGGCGGCCATGCGCACGCACTCGTCGTAGTTGACCTCTTCGATGGTCACCGTGGCGCCCTCGGCGGCGATGTTATCGAAGCGGGGCTTGGTGGAACCCTTGGGCATGTGCACGACGGCCTTCTGGCCCGGCGTGTTGGCAGCCCATGCCACGCCGCGTCCATGGTTGCCGTCGGTGGCGGTAAAGAAGGTGGCCTGGCCAAAGTCCTTGGCAAGCTGATCGGAGGTCAGGTAATCGAAGGTGCACTCGGCAACGTCCTTGCCGGTCTCGTCGGCAATGTAGTTGGCCATGGCAAACGAACCGCCCAGAACCTTAAAGGCGTTGAGGCCAAAGCGATAGCTCTCGTCCTTAACGCACAAGTTGGACAGGCCCAGGCGCGCGGCCTGGCCATCCAGGCGGGCAAGCGGAGTGACGGTGTACTGGGGGAACGACTGGTGGAAGGCGCGGGCCTTCTTCACGTGGTCGAGGCTCATGATTCCCAAGTGCTTGTCATCGCTCTTGGGCATCGTGTTGCCCGCCCACTGGATCTTATCGGCCATACGGTGAACTCCTTAAGTTCTCTCTTGCCGGCCCCCGCATACGCGTTTCAGCCCGATCCCATTCACACGGCTGAACTTTTATGTGGATGCCAAACAAAAAGTTTGTTAGCACTGTTCTATCACACTTTTTGATTGATAAACCTAACAAATTGTTTGTTGCCGTAATCGGTACCTTTTCGCCGCCGAACGGTCATGAATTGCCTTGTTGATGGATTTGTTTGCGGTCAAGTGTGGTTTATGGCAAAGTGAGCCCAAACTAATTTTTAGGAAGGCACCCATGACCCCCGCACAGATTGAGTTCTACAAGCGCCTCGCACACGGTCTGGCGCTCCAATTTGGCCCCAACTGCGAAGTCGTCGTCCACGATCTGGAGACCGAGGACGTGGACCACTCCATCGTAGTGATCGAAAACGGCCACGTCAGCGGGCGCAAACTGGGTGACGGCCCCAGTCATATTGTGTTTGAGTCCATGCACGAGGGCACCACCGACGTGCACGACCGCGAACCATACCTCACCAAAACCACCGATGGCAAGCTGCTCAAGTCCTCGACCATTTTTATCCGCAACGACGAGGGCAAGCCCGTCGGCATTTTGGGCATCAACTTTGACATTACGCTTATGAAGGCTTTTGAGCGTTCACTCGACGCCTTTACCGGCACCGGCGGCACGGGCTATACCGAGCCCGAGCCCATTACCAAAAACATCGGTGACCTGCTCGAGGACCTGCTGCACGAGTGCGAGCAGTTTGTGGGCAAGCCCGCGGCCCTTATGACCAAAGACGAGCGCATTCGTGCCATTGGCTACCTCGACCGTCGCGGCGCCTTCCTCATTTCCAAGTCGAGCGAGCGCGCCTGCGAGTTCTTTGGCATCTCCAAATACAGCTTCTATAGCTACCTCAATGAGGCCAAGGCGGCGGCCGGCGACAAGTAGGCACTCGCCTGGATTGCCCCTCCCCTTTTGAACTGCCTCCCATTTCTTGGACATGAGAAATGGGAGGCTTTTTATGCGTGTCG
>URBP01000003.1 GCA_900546105.1 uncultured Collinsella sp. | reverse complement strand
TCAAGAACATGATCACCGGTGCTGCCCAGATGGACGGCGCTATCCTGGTCATCGCTGCTACCGACGGCCCCATGGCTCAGACTCGCGAGCACATCCTGCTCGCCCGTCAGGTCGGCGTTCCCTACATCGTCGTCTTCCTGAACAAGTGCGACATGGTCGACGATGACGAGCTTATCGACCTCGTCGAGATGGAGACCCGTGAGCTCCTCTCCGAGTACGATTTCCCCGGCGACGACATCCCCGTCATCCGTGGTTCCGCTCTGGGCGCTCTCGAGGGCGACGCCAAGTGGATGGACGCTATCCGCGAGCTCATGAACGCCGTCGACGAGTACATCCCGACGCCTGCTCGTAACAACGACCTCCCGTTCCTGATGGCCGTTGAGGACGTTATGACCATCTCCGGCCGTGGTACCGTTGCTACCGGCCGTGTCGAGCGCGGTGAGCTCAAGCTCAACGAGCCCGTCGAGATCGTCGGCATCAAGGATACCCAGAACACCGTCGTTACCGGTATCGAGATGTTCCGTAAGTCCATGGACTTCTGCGAGGCTGGCGACAACGTCGGTCTGCTGCTCCGCGGCATCAAGCGCGAGGACATCGAGCGCGGCCAGGTTCTCTGCAAGCCCGGTTCGGTTACCCCGCACACCAAGTTCACCGGTGAGATCTACGTTCTGACCAAGGAGGAGGGCGGCCGTCATACCCCGTTCTTCGATGGTTATCGTCCTCAGTTCTACTTCCGTACCACCGACGTTACCGGTACGGTCAAGCTCCCCGAGGGCACCGAGATGGCTATGCCTGGTGACCACATCACCATCGAGGGCGACCTCATCCACCCGATCGCCATGGAGGAGGGCCTGCGCTTCGCTATCCGCGAGGGTGGCCACACCGTCGGTTCGGGCATCGTCTCCACGATCATTGAGTAAATTAGCTCTTTGATATAGCTGACTTAGAGAACCCGGCACTTATTTGGGTGCCGGGTTCTTTTCTGCAATGGATATTGAGCCGTTGCTGGTGTCGAGAGGATCGATAATGGTCCTGGATGCACCGTCGATTAGATCTCGATGGCTTCATTGATGTGTTCCAAATATGAATGGATCCACCGAGAACCAATTGACTCGAGGTTTTCATTGACAGCACTTACGTGGAGCTGATAAAGTAACAACTCGTGCCCGTACGGGGCGGAAATGAAAGGTTCAGGATACATGCGTACTCTAGTTACTCTTGCGTGCACTGAGTGCAAGCGCCGCAACTATACGACCACCAAGAACAAGTCGACCATGCCTGATCGTATGGAGATCAAGAAGTATTGCCCCTGGTGCCGTCACCACACGCTGCACAAAGAGACTCGCTAGTCTCTAGTCATATACGCCAGTAGTTCAATTGGTAGAGCATCGGTCTCCAAAACCGAGTGTTGAGGGTTCGAGTCCTTCCTGGCGTGCCAGTCATTATTCCGTAAGCTCCCACTTGGGGGCTTACGGTTTACTCATGTATAAGCGCATTGCGCGGAGGTAACCCAAATGGCCAACAAGAAGAACAAGAAGAAGGCACAGCAGCAGGCGCCTGCCAACAACGCTGCCGCCAACTCCAAGGTTGAGGCCAAGAAGGCCGTTGCCAAGAAGAGCGAGAAGGCTGCGAAGTCCAAGAAGAACGAGAAGCCTGGTTTCTTCGCCCGCACCAAGAAGTATTTCGCTTCGGTGAAGTCCGAGATGAAGCGTGTCACGTGGCCCGATAAGAAGGAGCTCGTGAACTACTCGGTCGTCGTTTGCGCTTCTCTGATCGTCGTCGGCGTCGTCATCGCTCTGCTCGATGCTGGCTTTGGCGAGGCTCTTGCTCTGTTCTCTGGATTGAGGGGCTAAACCATGTCTAAGCGTTGGTACGTCGTTCACACTTACTCTGGATACGAGAACCGCGTTAAGTCCGATCTCGAGCATCGCATCGAGACTATGGGCATGCAGGACCGTATCTTTGATATCGAGATTCCTATGGAGCGCGTCACCGAGATTAAAGAGGGTGGCAAGCGTGAGACCAAGGATTCCAAGATCTTCCCGGGTTATGTCCTGGTCCGCATGGAGATGGATGACGATGCTTGGACGTGCGTTCGTAACACGCCTGGCGTCACCGGTTTCCTGGGCGGCAACGGCAAGCCCGCTCCGCTTTCCCGCGACGAGTACAACAAGATGACTCGTCGTCCCGGTAAGGGCGATTCGCCCAAGCGCACCTCGGTTGATATTCAGGTCGGCACGTCCGTCCGCGTCACCGATGGCCCGCTTACCGACTTTGATGGCAAGGTCTCCGAGGTTAACACCGAGGCTGGCAAGCTCAAGGTCACGCTGATGATCTTTGGCCGCGAGACGCCGGTCGAGCTCGACTTTAACCAGGTCGCTGTCATCGCTTAAGTTTTCGTCCGTTCGCGCGAGCGTGCTTCTTCTGTGACTGCTCATCTCAGGAGTGCTTCTAACACGTGCGTGCTTACGATATAGCAAGTACTTCACACTCGTGATTCGAAAGGAATGACCATGGCTGAGAAGAAGGTTGCCAACGTCATTAAGCTCCAGATTCCTGCTGGTGCAGCTAACCCCGCTCCTCCCGTCGGCCCCGCCCTGGGCGCTGCTGGCGTGAACATCATGCAGTTCTGCCAGGCCTTTAACGCCGAGACGCAGGACAAGAAGGGCGACATCATCCCCGTTGAGATCTCTGTCTACGAGGACAAGTCCTTCTCCTTCATCACCAAGACCCCGCCGGCGGCTCACCTCATCAAGAAGGAGCTGAACCTCAAGTCTGGTTCCGCTAAGCCCCAGGCCGACAAGGTTGGTCAGCTCTCTCAGGAGCAGCTCACCAAGATCGCCGAGATCAAGATGCCGGACCTCAATGCCAACGACATTGACGCCGCCAAGAAGATCATCGCCGGTACCGCCCGTTCCATGGGCGTCACCATCGCTGAGTAGCGATTTCTTTAGGTAATGACGGGTGCTCCGACCGGGGCGCCCGTTATATGTGTGCAATAGGGCACACGATACGATGTGGGAGGGCTCACGCCCGTTTAACCACAGGAGGTAATGCACATGGCTAAGCATGGTAAGAGCTATAACGCCGCTGCCGAGAAGATCGACCGCGCCACGCTCTACACCCCCCTTCAGGCTGCCAAGCTCATCAAGGAGCTCGACACCGCCAAGTTCGACGAGACCGTCGAGGCCCACTTCCGTCTGGGCATCGATACTCGTAAGGCTGACCAGAACATCCGTGGTTCCATCTCCCTGCCTCACGGCACCGGCAAGACCGTTCGTGTTGCTGTCTTCGCCGAGGGCGAGAAGGCCCGCGAGGCCGAGGCTGCCGGCGCCGACATCATCGGTTCCGACGAGCTCGTCGCCCAGATCCAGAAGGGCGAGATCAACTTCGACGCCGCTATCGCTACGCCGAACATGATGGCCAAGGTTGGCCGCATTGGTAAGATCCTTGGTCCCCGTGGCCTCATGCCGAACCCCAAGCTCGGCACCGTGACCATGGACGTCGCCAAGATGGTCTCCGAGCTCAAGGCCGGCCGCGTTGAGTATCGCGCCGACCGCTACGGCATCTGCCACGTGCCCCTGGGCAAGAAGTCCTTCTCCGAGCAGCAGCTCGTCGAGAACTATGCTGCCCTGTACACCGAGATCCTGCGCGTCAAGCCCTCTTCTGCTAAGGGCAAGTACGTCAAGTCCATCTCCGTGTCTTCCACCATGGGCCCTGGCGTCAAGGTCGATCCCGCTATCCAGCGCGACTTCCTGGCGGAGTAACTAACAGTTACTGCCTGAGCAAAGCAAGCATTGCTAAAGAGACCCGGTTCTGCCTCGTGCAGGACCGGGTCTCTTGCTTTTGAGTCAACGAAACCACCACGAAGGGGACAGGCACCCTTGTGGTGGTTTTACTTGTGTTGTACTTTAGCGCGATGTAGTACTACCCGAGGCCGAAGGGAGCCCAACATGTTTAAGAACACGCAACAGCTCCTAGGCCTAGCGCTACTAGATTGGATAGCGCGCTAGGGTTGTAATCTCGCTATAACGATTTGTTGTACCCGGGTGCGCTATCGTCTGCCGCCTTCAGGCGTGATGAGCGACACGGGTATTTTTCTATCTCTAGGCCTTCTCTCTCTCCTGAAAGCCATCTGTCATAAAACGGTCAATCAGGAGGAACATATAAGCCGCAAAATCACAATCTTTGACGCCACCCTGTGCGACGGTGAGCAGTCGCCGGGCGCCAGCATGAATACCGAGGAAAAGCTCTTCATCGCCCGCCAGCTGGTGCGCATGAACGTGGACGTTATCGAGGCGGGCTTTCCCATCTCGAGTCCTGGTGACTTTCGCTCCGTACAGGAGATTGGCAAGATTGCGGGCGACCGATGCACGGTATGCGGCCTGACGCGCGCTGTCGACAGGGATATCGAAGTGGCTGCAGAGGCGCTCAAAACGGCCCAGAGGCCCCGTATCCATACAGGGCTGGGTGTGAGCACCAGTCACCTGCGCGACAAGCTCCATATGACTGAGGAAAGGGCAATTGAGTGAGCGATCCATGCCGTCAAACATGCTCGCAAGTTCGTTGACGATGTTGAGTTTTATGCCGAGGATGCCGGCCGCTCCGATCAGGAGTTTCTGGTGCGCATTATCGAGGCGGCCGTAAAGGCCGGTGCCACGGTCGTGAACATCCCCGATACGATGGGCCACAACATGCCGTGGGACTTTGGCGTCCGCATCCGTGACCTGCGCGGGCGCTGCGGGTGCGGCCGGTCAGCGTGCGGTCGACGTGATGGAGTATCGCGAGTACGAGATTGAGCGCATTGCGCGCCAGGCATTTGAGGCGGCGCGCAAACGTCGCGGCAAGGTGACGAGCGTTGATAAGCGCAACGTGCTGGAGACGAGCCGCATGTGGCGCGAGATCGTGCATCGCGTGCAAGACGAGGAGTACTCCGACGTGGAGCTTGAGGACCTGCTCGTCGACAACGCCGCCATGCAGCTCATCAGTCGACCGGCAGACTTTGACGTCGTGGTGACGGAGAACATGTTCGGCGACATCCTGTCCGATGAGGCGGCTCAGATTACCGGATCGCTCGGTATGCTTGCCTCTGCCTCGCTGGATGATGGCGTATCGCTGTTTGGGCCGAGCTCTGGCAGCGCTCCTGACATCGCGGGGCTCGGCGTGGCCAATCCGCTGGCTCAAATCTTGTTGGTGGCGATGCTGCTGACCTACGCGCTCGACATGGGCGAGCAAGCCGCGTGGATCGAGAGCGCCGTGGCGCGCGTGCTCGACGAGGGCTGGCGCACCCGTGACATCGCCGATGTCAACACCCCGGCAGATAAGATCCTCGGCACCACGACGATGGGCGACAAGGTCGTCGCCGCGCTGTAGGCGATGCCGATTCAAGCTGTCAAATATCTCAATCTGTAACATCTAAGGGGCAAAATCGTTCCTACCTGTTACAGATTGAGATTTTCGGCTGAGCATCCGTGGTCTGTCTCGATCTGTAACAGCTAACCGATTATTTGGGCCCTACCTGTTACAGATTGAGACAAACCGTTGGGACAGGTCGGACGAGTCAGCAAAACCACCACAAAGGTGCCTGTCCCCTTCGTGGTGGTTTTTAGCGCAACGAGGTGTTCCCAGCCGACCATACGGGCGGCCTTGCGCTCACGCTGCTCGATGACAGCGCATCTTTAGACGCGAAGTGCGGAACCGGGTGCATATACGAGCCGCGTAGCGTTACGAATTCATGGGAATGACCGTATCGCCAATTTGTACGCTTGCAATCTTGTCTGTGTCACAAACTTGCGAGAACGGCCAGGTCTTGTGGACATCAGTGGTGCCGTTATCCAGTTTATTTGCGAAATAGCCGCTGTGGCTGGTTGCGTCCTCAACATGACCGTCTTTGAACGTCACGATGAGGGGTATGTTGCCAACGGCATCCATAGACTCCTCCATGTTTTGAGACATCTTGCCGCTGTTGTTGTCGTGTTCGATGGAACGATCTATGTTGTAGCGGACTGAAACGCCAACGCAGGATACGGTGGCCTCTTGAATCGTCGCCTTGGTGCCGTTAAAGTTGACCGATTTGGGCGCGGGAATCGTAACGGATGTATCTTCGTAATTCAGCTGGAACTTAAGATCCCATGGGCCCGTAAGTATTTTCTTATACTCGGGAAGCTCTTTGCCAGCACGTGGCACAACGAGAGAGTTGATATGCGTGCGGACGGTCCTGCCCATAAGGCCGGGTGATTCAACGCTGAACTGTGCAAAGTATTGAATGCTGGAGTCATTGGGGTTCTTGTCAATGAGCCATGATTGGCCTTGGCCGCCATGCTCGCCATCAACGTATACGTTTCCATCGACACTTCCGGCGATAGTTCCGTTCTCGCCCGGCTCGGAAAGCTTTTTCAGGGCAGCGGGATCGTCGAACGTAAGCGTATAGGCGATGGTAACCATATCCTTGTCGCCCATGATGGCGTCGGCGGTCACGGTGACTCCGTTGTTGGAGCAGCTAGCACCGACGGGCCGGCCAATACGGTCGATGATCTCGGTTTGAGAAGCAGGTCCGTCAAAGATGTCGGAAAGCATGTCAGAAGGAAGCGGCAGGACGCCTGTTGCCATAGCCGTGCCAGCGCCTCCAATGACGATAGCGAGGACTGCCGTTACAGCGGCAATGCGAGCGACTGTTCTTACGGGATGGCGGGCGATGCGCGGCTTGCGTCGCGTGCCATTAAAGTTGCTTTGAGCGGTCGCCGCATCGCTCGAGGCGACGGACTGAGCAATCGAGTTTGCCATGTGCTGCTTCGCATTATCGGTAAACGAAATGTGCTCCAGGGCGTGGCGATAGTCATTCGAATTCGTAGTCATTGTGGTCTCCTTTCAAGGAAAGCCGAAGTGACGCACGTCCGCGGCTAAGGTGCTGGGCGGTTGCAGCTGGCGTCGCGTGAACGGCGTCTGCGATTTCCCTGATGCTCATGCCTGCGTAGTAGTGCAAAAAGATGGCGATGCGCTGTGCTTGAGGCAGGGCCGTGACAGCGGAAAGAATGGCGCAGTCGCGTTGCGCGAATTCTTGCTCGGTATGTGTTACGGGTGCGCAGAAATCGGGGAGCGAATCGAGGTCGACAACCGGGTGATTCGCGTGCGTACGGCCGATATCGCGACATGCGTTCAGTGCGACTCGGATCACCCAAGCACGTTCGTGTTCGAGCGAGTCGAACGGTTGAGTGCGTTGGAGAATCTTGATCAGCGTGTCCTGGCAGATGTCTTGAGCGTCGTCAGCGGATCCAAGGGCCGAATAGCACAATCGAAGGATGAGGTCGGAATACGTGTCGACCAAGCGCTTTGCTTCCCGCTCGATCTGATCGGCATCGCATCGGAGCGTGCTATTGCGGTTACGGCGTGCAGGCATAGTGTCACCTCCAATTGGTCGTGGTGGATATAGGGAAGGCGTCTCGCGAGGTCCCTCTACATACAACACGGTCGAGACTGCATAAGTTGACAAAAAAAGACGGCACGTGAGCGCCGTCCTTACAAAACAATGAGTGTTCTCGTTAATTACACAAGCACCGTGATGGACAGGTCGGACGAGTCAGCAAAACCACCATAAAGGTGCCTATCCCCTTCGTGGTGGTTGTTGGCAGTTACCAGGGGGTTCTGGCGGTTGAAGACTCGATTGCTTCGTGGCGTTTGAGCTCGCGGCGCATGGTTTGCGAGTTGAGCCAGGCTGCCTGCCAGCCACGGATGGGGTAGCGCGCTTCATCCAGCTCAAACTGCGTATAGCCGCACGCGTTGATGATTGTTGTCCCGCATGCATGCTGGCGCTCACGCTGAAAGTCGCGACCATAGCATTGGTGCACATGCCCGTGCACCATGTAGTCGGCCCCCCAGGACTCAAGCGCTGTGTTAAAGCACTCAAACCCTCGATGCGGCAGGTCGTCCAGGTCGCCCATGCCTGCGACGGGTGCATGGGTAAGTAGAATATCGCATCCGTCTACCAGTGCGATTTTTCGCGATAGCTTGCGCATGCGTTTTGCCATCTCGCGCTCGGTATACATGTTCGCGCCGTCGCGGTAGCGCATGGAACCGCCCAGACCCGCAATGCGAATACCTCGGTACACATATACGCTGTCCTCAACACAAATGCACCCGCCCGGTGCATGGCGCGCGTAGCGGTCGTCGTGGTTGCCACGAACGTACACAAGCGGTTTGTTGATGACAGTGACCAAAAACTCAAGATAGTCCGGATCCAGGTCGCCTGCGGATAGAATCAGGTCAACGTCCTCAAAGCGCTCCTTGCGAAAACATTCCCACAGGCAGCGCTCCTCTACATCGGCAATGGCTAGGATATTCATAGGGCACGGACCTCCGGCTCGTTATCGAGCTGCGGAATCGAGCCTATAACGTTGTCAGCCAGCCAGTCCATCTCGACGATTTGCGTGCTCGGCAGCGGGGGAAAGCCCTCGATCTGCACCACGCCGTCTTGGCTATGGAGCTCGCCGCCAAATGGATTGATGGAGCCCTCGACGATGCCATTGCGGAGCAGCTGAACAAGCTTACGCGTCTGATAGGGCAGGCCCGGAGCGTAGCGAATGTCGATGACGCCCGAGCTCATACCATACCAGTAGTTGACGGCGCGAACCTGGCTGTTGTCACTGGTCTCATCCCAGGTGCCGTGCAGCAGACTTCGCACGATAAGCTCGTAGTATCGGCCCCAGTTCCATACCGGCATGGCGATGCCGGCGACCTTGCCATCGACCAGGCGGTGAAGTCCGTAGGCCGTAGGGTCTTCGAGCGACTTTGACATGTCAGCGCCGGTCATGACGCTCACGCCCTCGCGGCACATGGCCTCGGCAAGGCCTCCGGCGGGCACATCGCCCCAGGTCAGGATAATTTGCGCGCGGGGGTCGAGCAGCGAGGCGCCAATCGCAAAGGCGTTGATCTCGCTGAGCGCGCCCGAGGCGAAGACCGACGCGTGGTAGCCAATGCGGTGGTTGTCCGCCATGCTGGCGGCAAGGGCGCCCAGTAGGAACTTGGCCTCGTACATCTTTCCAAAGTACGAGCGGACGCTTTGGTGGGGAAGGCCGATTGAGCAGTTAAGGAACCGCACCTGGGGATACTCGACTGACGCCCTGAGCGTGTATTCCATGAGCCGGTGTGAGGTCGAGAAGATGACGTTCGCCCCGTGCTTTACGGCTGTCTCGACGGCGGCGTAGAACACGTCCGAATCGTGGCAGTCCTCGAACGCCTCGGTGCGCACGATGCCGCCAAAGTGCTCATCAAGATACCGGCGGCCCTGGTCGTGTAGGCTGTCCCAGCTCGACGTGGCACAGGGAAACTCGTGGATAAAGGCGATTCGCATGGGATTGGCAGTGGAGTAGACGGTCTTGCTCATAAAGAAGTTGAGCACGCCCGAGGTAGCTTTTGTCGGTGCGCCCTCTTTCTCGTTGGGCTGCGGCGCTTCGACAAGATCGACTTTGTCCTCGTCGCTTTTGCCGGCAATGACAAGCTCGCGCCAAATCTTGCACAGACGGTTGACGACGATATCCGTCGGCGTATCCAGCAGACGGTCCTGGTTGTAGACGTTGAGGTAGACGAGCATGGCATCGGCAGGCGTAATGTCCAAGTGGTCGCCGCCCGCGCGAAGATAGGCGCGCTTAAAGAGCAGGAAGGTGTGACGTAGGTAGTCGACCTTCTTTTGAGGCCATTTTTCGACAAGATCTTGGCCGAGCATTTTGGCAAGCATCTCGTAGCCGCCCTCGCGCGAAAACTCAATCTCGTACAGGGGGCATACGTACCAAAAGGCGCAAAACTCACCGTACAGGCGGCTCTCGACGGAATCCCACTTACCGGGGTACAGACGCGTCACCTTGGCCGAAACCGTCGGAGCGTCAAGGAATTTGAGGACGCTGACACGCTTGTTGCCCTCTTGGACGTAAAAGCGGTGCATGAACTCGGTGACGATGATGGGGTCGCGGTAGCCCTCGGAGATTTGGATATCGTAGAGGTTGGACCATTTGCGGGCGAATTCGGTATTCCAGGGGAGCAGCGGCATAAAGTTACACGAAAAGGCGGACTGGCGACCTTTGGTAACCGTGCCGACGACCATTTCGAGCGGAATGTCCCGCAGGCCGATGTTCTCGCGCTGCCCGCAGGGAAGCTGGGCGACCAAGCTGTCGAGGTCCGTAAGATATGGATGCTCGCTTTGGCTGATGGCGCGACGGCGTCCCTGTTCGCCGCGCTTGCGCGCTTGACGATAGGCCTCTTCCATGGTGTCTACTCCCTTAGTCGTTTAAACAACGATATGAACCATGGTACCACGATGCGAAACCACCACAATGGTGCCTGTCCCCTTTGCGGTGGTTTTAGGCGATGATGGGGGCGATGGCGCGGATGCAAGCGTCGGCTGCCGTGAAAGTGGTGCTGTCGTCGCTGACGATAAAGATGATTTTGCCCTTGACGCCAAAGTCGCCGATCTCGCTAAAGAGCACGTAGGGCTCCTTGTCAAAGCCAGAGATGGGAAGCACCGCGGCCTTGGTGGCGTCGGTAAGCTCATCTGCCAGCGCGTCCAACGAGGCCCACTTGGACGTGTCCTTTACGGCAACGGGCACGGCAACGCGCCCAAAGGGCATGAGGTGCACGAGCGTGTTCTTGGAGATATTTGAGTTGGGGACGATGATGGTCTGCCCGCAGGCGTCCTCGATGGTCGTATGGCGCCAGGTGATATCTTGGACCACGCCCGTCACGCCGCCGACCTCGATATTGTCGCCGGGTTTGATGATGCCCATAAAGGTCACCTGCATGCCACCGATAAGGTTTGACAGCGTGTCCTGAAAGCCGAGCGAGATGGCGATGCCGCCGACGCCAAGAGCGGCGACGAGGGCGTTTGCATTAATGCCAAAGCAGTTGTCGAGGATAAAGCTGCCGCCGATCATCCAAATGACGGCGCGCGCGATGTTGATGAAGATGCTTGATGAAGGGAGTGGGTTATCGTCGCGGTTGAGCAGGTGGTACAGGGTCTTGGACGCGACCTTGGCGGCAACGGCGGTGCCGATGGCCAAGATACCTGCCCAGATAATGTTGTGGACCCATCGTTGTGCAAAGAAATGAAGAATCGGCTCAAACAATTCCATGTAGAGAAACCTCCTAATGATCGTCCAACCATGATACCCATCAAGAAGCCCGTCCGATCAAATTCGGACGGGCTTCTGTCCCTTTGCGGCGGTTTTGACGTTTGCGCAGATAAAACCTGCCAAAATAAACCTGTCCCTTTTTGGTAGGTTTAGCTTAGCAGCATGCGGTCGTTGGCGAGCTCGCCGCCCGAGACCTCCTCGAACTTCTGCAGCAGGTCGGCCACGGTGAGCGACTTCTTCTCGTCACCGGCCACGTCGTAGATCACGTGGCCTTCGTGCATCATGATCAGACGGTTGCCCAGACGGATAGCGTCGTTCATGTTGTGCGTGACCATGAGCGTGGTCAGGTGGTTCTCGTCGACGATCTCCTCGGTCAGGTTGAGCACCTTAGAGGCCGTCTTGGGGTCGAGGGCCGCGGTGTGCTCGTCGAGCAGCAGCAGGCGCGGCCTGGTGAGCGTGGCCATCAGCAGGGTGAGCGCCTGGCGTTGGCCGCCCGAGAGCAGGCCGACCTTGGCGTTGAGACGCGTGTCCAGACCAAGGTCCAGGCGCTTTAGTAGCTCAACGTACTCATCTTTCTCGGCCTTGGTGACGCCCCACGAAAGGCCGCGACGCTGGCCGCGACGCTTGGCGAGGGCCAGGTTCTCGGCGATTTGCATGTCGGCAGCGGTACCGCGCATGGGGTCCTGAAACACGCGGCCCAGGTACTTGGCGCGCTGCGACTCGCTCAGGCGCGAGATATCGGTGCCGTCGAGCTCAATAACGCCCGAATCGAGCGGGTACACGCCGGCGATCATGTTGAGCAGCGTGGACTTGCCGGCGCCGTTGCCGCCGATCACGGTTACAAAGTCGCCGTCATTCAGGGTAAGGTCGACGCCGGTGAGTGCGCGCTTCTCGGTGACGGTGCCTTTGTTAAAGGTCTTTTTGACGTGCGAGAGCTTAAGCATCTGCCTCATCTCCCCTCGTGTAGGAGCTGCGGAGCTTATAACGCTCCCAAACCACGGGCACGCACAGGGCCACGGCAACGATTACGGCGGAGAGCAGCTTCATGTCGTTGGCGTCCATGCCCAGCTGCAGCACGATGGCGCGAATGAGGAAGTACACCACGGAGCCAAAGACGGCGGAGGCCAGGCGGACGCTAAACTGCGTCAGACCGCCGGGCAGCAGGCGGCCGAGCACCTCGCCGATAACAATGGCGGCAAGACCGATAACGATGGCACCGGTGCCCATGCCAATGTCAGCGTACTTCTGGCTCTGGCAGATGAGCGCACCCGAAAGGCCGATAAGGGCGTTGGAGAGCACGAGGGCGATCATTTTGGTGGTGTTGGTGTTAACGCCCAGGGCGCGGATCATATACTCGTTGTTGCCGGTGGCGCGCAGCGCCGAGCCGATCTCGGTGCCAAAGAACCAATACAGGATGGCGACGATGGCCACGGCCAGCACAATGCCTAGGATAATGGCAACGGTGGACTGCGGCAGGCCCGTCATGTTGCTGACGGATGAGAAGATAGTGCCCTTGGCAAGAATGGGCGTATTGGACTTGCCCATGATGCGCAGGTTGATGGACCACAGGCTGATCTGCGTCAGGATTCCGGCGAGGATCGCAGGAATCTCAAAGACGGTGGTCAAGATGCCCGTGACGGCGCCCGCGATGGCGCCGGCGCACATGCCGGCCAGCACGGCGAGCAAGGGGTCGACGTTATTGTTGACGATGAGTACGGCGCAGACACAGCCGCCGAGGGCAAAGCTGCCGTCGCAGGTCATATCGGGGATGTCGAGCAGGCGGAACGTGATAAACACGCCAAGCACCATAATGCCCCAGAGGACGCCCTGCGAAACGGCGCCCTGCAATGCAATGAGCATGCTTCATACCTCCTAGGATAGGGTGGACACGTGATTTTTCATAATAGCGGTACCAATGCATAAAAGAGCTGCGGACGGATGTTTTGTCTCATCCGAAACAAGCAGGGCGAACGCCGGTCTTTAGCGTTCGCCCCAAGGACTCAGATATTGAATAACGCGGCTGTGGCGCGCGTGCGGGCCCTAGACGCGTTACCGCGCATGGCGCTACTCGTCCAGAGCGGAAAGGTCGATGCCCAGGGCCTCGGCCATCTCGTCGTTCTTGACGACGACCAGGTCCTTGCTCGAGAGGTGCTTGATCGGCATATCCTCGGGCTTGGCCTCGCCCTTCAGGATCTTAACGGCCATCTCGCCCGCGGCGTAGCCCAGGTCCTTATAGTTGATGGAGAGGGTGAACAGGCCGCCGGCCATGCACATACCCTCCTCGCCGGTCACGAAGGGGAGCTTATTCTCCTTGCAGATCTGGCCCACCTGCGAGGCACCCGCGGCAATCGTGTTGTCGGTGGGGGAGTACAGCGCGTCGACCTTGCCCACGGCGGACTCGACGACGGACTGAATCTCGTTGGAGCTCGAGACGGTGAAGTCGGTGTACTCCAGGTCCAGCTTGTCGAGTTCCTTCTTGGCGGCCTTGATCTGGACGTCGGAGTTGGACTCAGCGGTGCAGTAGAGCAAGCCGACCTTCTTAACGTCGGGCAGGACCTTCTGCATCATCTCGAGCTGCTCGGCGACCGGGGTGAGGTCGGAGGCGCCCGTGACGTTGGTGCCGGGCTTGTCGTTGTCCTGGACCAGGCCGGAGGCGGCGTAGTCGGTGATGGCGCAGCCCACGATGGGGATATCGGCCGTGGCGCCGGCGGCAGCCTGCGCGGCGGGCGTGGCGATGGCATAAATCAGGTTGACGTTGTCGCCCACAAACTTGTCGGCAATGGACTTACACGTGGACTGGTCGTTCTGGGCGTTCTTCTGGTCGATCTTGACCTTAAGGCCGCTCTCCTTGATGGCCTTGACAAAGCCGTCGTTGGCGGCGTCGAGTGCAGAGTGCTCGGTGAGCTGCAGAACGCCGACGGTGTAGTCGGAACCGGCGGCAGCAGAGCCGGAACCAGAGTTGCCGCCGCATCCGGCGAGCGGAGCGAGCGCGAGCAGGCCAGCAGAGACCAGAAGGCTCCTGCGGCTGATGGTGATATCCTTCATATCGTTACCCCCAGTATAGAAATGGCTGGAAACACTGCACTCAAACAAAGTGCAAGTGGAACTATAGTAGCGCGGATGTCCATTTTTACAATAACCTGGCGGGTTTTTTAATACAGAACCGGATGGGCGGTACGGGTAGTCGAATGGACGGCGGAGGTTCTTATGCGGCGGAGGCGTTCTCATCGTCTAGCGCGGCAAAGAGTTTTTTGCCGTCGAGCAAGCGCGTGCTGACGTTTTTCATGCGGCCGATCTCTACGGTGCGCAGGGTGTCGTCGGTGCCTCGGGTGTCGTAGACCGTTCCCAGCAGATACGAGACGCCATCGCGTTGCCTGATGGCAAAGGGCCGGACCGTCATCCGCACCACCTCGGTTTCGCCACGTGCCGTGACGCTCGAAATATCAAAACTCACCGTGGTTCCGTGGTCGATGGCCTGCTCGATGAGCTCGCAGGTGTCGATGCGCTTGACGGGCGTGCGCGTGGCCTTGGTGGATTTGCTGCCGGCACTTGGAGCGGGCTCGGGTGCATCGAGGTAGCCGCGAACGTCGACACTCGCCATGGCGACCAAGTGCTGAGCCATGCTTTTTCGAATGGCGATGGGTGTGGAGCGGTTGCGCATGACCATGCCGTGGAGGCGGATGACCTCTTCGTCGGTGAGTGGACGGGTCAAGAGTCGATACCCCACGCCGCGCTTGTATTCAATCTCATATCCGGCATGGCGAAGTGCGGAGATGGCGGTGTAGATGCTGCGCCGCGCCGCCGAGATGGGCATGCGGGCGGGGTCGTCGGGATGGGCGAGGCGCCTGATCAACTCGTCGGAAAGCATGGCCTTGTCCTCGCCGGTGTTCTCGCTTAATAGATGCGAACGGCGCGATAGGCGGCCATCGAGGCGGCGCCTCTAGTCGTGGTGTCGTAGGTTTCAACAGCGGTTTCGGTCATGGTGCCCACGTCCTTTCCGTTTTGGGTGGCGACGGTATGGAGCCTAGGACGCGGGGTTTTCCCAGGGGCGCAGGGCGCTCTGGGCGGTCGGTAGTCGTCGGCAAACGGCGGGTCGAGTTTTCAACAGCTCTGCTCAACTGACCAAAAACTTGCCAAAAGCTTGACGGATACCGTTGAAAAAAGCGTCTCTCGACCGATGTCGAGAGACGCTTGTGCGATGAGCGTTGGCGTGTGGCGACGCGAGCTAGCGTCCGACGATTAGAAGTCGGCGTTGCCCACGGTGCGCGGGTGCGGCAGGACGTCGCGGATGTTGCCCACGCCGGTGAGGTACATCACCAAGCGCTCGAAGCCCAAGCCGTAGCCAGCGTGCTTGCAGGAACCATAGCGGCGCAGGTCCAGATAGTACTTGTACTGTTCGGGATTCATGCCCAGGTCCTTGATGCGGGCCTCGAGCAGGTCCAGGCGCTCCTCGCGCTGGGAGCCACCGATGATCTCGCCGATGCCCGGCACCAGGCAGTCGGCGGCGGCGACGGTCTTGCCGTCGTCGTTCATGCGCATGTAGAAGGCCTTGATCTCGGCCGGGTAGTCGGTTACGAAGGTCGGGCGCTTAAAGTGCTCCTCGGTCAGGAAGCGCTCGTGCTCGGTTTGCAGGTCGATGCCCCAGCTCACGGGATAGTCAAACTTGTGACCGGCGGCGACGGCCTGCTCCAGGATTTCGACGGCCTCGGTGTAGGTGACGCGGGCAAAGTCGGAGTTTGCCACGTGGTTCAGGCGCTCGATCAGACCCTTGTCCACAAACTTGTTGAGCATGTTGAGCTCGTCGGGGCAGGTGGCCATAACGTCCTTAAGGACGTACTTGAGCATGGCCTCGGCGTTATCCATGTAGTCGTTCAGATCGGCAAAGGCCATCTCGGGCTCGATCATCCAAAACTCGGCGGCGTGGCGCGTGGTGTTGGAGTTTTCGGCGCGGAAGGTGGGGCCAAAGGTATACACGTCGCCAAAGGCCATGGCAAAGTTCTCGGCATTGAGCTGGCCGGACACGGTGAGGCTCGCATGCTTGCCAAAGAAGTCCTGGCTCCAGTCGACCTCGCCGGACTCGGTGAGAGGCGGATTTTTGGGGTCGAGCGTGGTCACGCGGAACATCTCGCCGGCGCCCTCGCAGTCGCTTGTGGTGATGATGGGGGTGTTGACGTAGACAAAGCCCTGCTCCTGAAAGAAGCGGTGGATGGCGGCAGCCGCGACAGAGCGGATACGGAACACGGCACGGAACAGGTTGGTGCGCGGGCGCAGGTGCTGCTGAGTGCGCAGGAACTCGACGGTTGCGCGCTTCTTCTGCAGCGGGTAATCCGGGGCGCTGGTGCCCTCGACCTCGATGGAAGTGGCAGAAAGCTCGAAAGGCTGGGGCGCATCGGGGGTCAGCTTGACGGTGCCGGTGCAAATGAGTGCGGCCGAGACGTTTTGATGGGCGATCTCGTCGTAGTTGTCGAGCGCCTCGCGGTTCATGACGACCTGCAGGTCGCGGAAGCAGCTGCCGTCGTTGAGCGTAACAAAGCCAAAGTTCTTCATGTCGCGGACGGACTTGACCCAGCCGGCAACGGTGACGGTCTGGCCACCGAGCGACTCGGCATCGGCATAGAGCTGCGCGATTTTGGTGCGGTTCACGTATCCTCCCATAACGGTTGAATGATAGTTATCCATACAGTTCGATATTCTAGCAGCTCGGCTCATTTGGGCTATACAGACAAGGCATTGACGGGATGGTTTTCAAACGAAAAGCGCCCACGGCCAAATGGTCGCGGGCGCTTTTCGCGGTGTCTTTTGGCTGTGTAGCGCGGGACCTGGCTACTTGGTCTTGGCCACTAGCAACGGGTCGCCCAGCTTGACAAGCGGGTTGCCGCCGATAAGCGTTCCGGACTCGCCGACATGGTCGATGCTCTTAAGGCGATCGAGCTCGGAGACGATGACGGTCACGATATCCTCGTGACCAGCGGCCTTAATGGCGTCGCGGTCGAAGCTGATGAGCGGCTGGCCCGCCTTGACCACATCGCCCATCTCGACAAAGCGGGCAAAACCCTTGCCATTCATTTCCACGGTGCCCAGGCCGACATGGATGAACACGCGAAGACCGTCCTCGGTGATCATGCCGATGGAGTGGTTGGTGACGGTGGTGGCGCCGATGCGGCCGTTGGCGGGCGCATAGATGGTGCCGGTAATGGGCTCGATGCCATAGCCCTGGCCAAGCATGCCCGAGGCGATCGTCTCGTCGGGAACTTCGTCCAGGTTGACGAGCACGCCGTTGACGGGGGCGTAGATGACGCCTTCGCGGGTGGCGAAGCTTGCTGCGGGCGGAATGGACGCCTCGCCGGTCGAGGTGAAGGTGGACTTAAGCGAATCGAGCAGACCCATAGTTGCCTCCAACTTAAATAGGCGCATATCGCGCGTTTGGTTTGCCGGAAACGTTTCATATGTGTTTCGCGGCTTGGTCAACGCCCCTATTTTACGCTGCTCAACGATGGTCCTGAGCTGGGATTATGTGATATATCAGTTGATGGGAATCTTATTGCGGGAGCGTTTCTGCACCGTGGGTCCAACTGGGGTACGCTTGAAGGCGAAAATGAGTGCGCACGAATCGCGCGAAGGGAGCACATATGATTGTCGAGAACCATGCGCTGTGGGGCGAGGAGCCGACCGAGGAATATCCGGCGACGTTTACGTATTTGGGTGCCGAGCCGCTGCCCGATAAACCGAATGGCCGCCGTCCTGCCGTGATTATCTGCGGCGGAGGTGCGTTTACGCATATCGCTCCGCATGAGCAGGATCCCGTGGCGTTTGCGTTTTTGGATCACGGCTACCAGGCCTTTGTGCTCAACTATGTCACGAGTTCTACGGGTGACGTGAGCTTTCCGCACCCCCAGGCAGATCTTGCCAAGATGGTCGCCACGGTGCGTGCGAATGCCGACGAGTGGCATGTCGATCCCAAGCGCGTGTGCGTCGTGGGCTTTTCTGCGGGCGGCATGATCTGTGCCTCGCTGGCAACGCAGTGGAAGACCGGCCCCTTCGCGGCACTTGCCGGGGCGCGTCCGGACGACATCCGTCCCGATGCCGTGGTGCTGGGCTATCCGCTGCTCGACTTTGCCTATGTGCGCGACATGCAGACGCGTGATCCGCGCATTGACTTGCGTGTGCCCAAGACGGGCGGTAAGACGGGGCGCGATCTGCTCAACGACTACCTGTCGATGGTGACGGGCGGCGAGGCAACTGACGAGCACTTGGCCGATATCTGCCCTACCACGCATGTTTCGCGTCAGATGCCGCCGACCTTTGTGTGGGGCGTGTCCGACGACAAGACGGCGCCGATCGCGCAGGTCTATCCCTTTGCGCAGCGCATGGCCGAGGAGGGCGTCGCTTGCGAGGTGCACGTCTTTGACCAGGGCGGTCACGGCCTTTCACTCGGCAACGCCAACACCGCGGTCGACAACGAGGACAAGCAGGTTTCCGTCCGTCCCTGGATCCGCCTGGCCTTCCGCTTCCTGGAGCGCCACGGGTTTTAGTTACGGCGTTTTACCAAACCGCGTAACCACTTGACGCTGCGAGCCCGCCAGGGCGGCAATCTGTTAATTGAACGTCACTATGTGTTCGCGCTATCATGCGTGGTTAAATGGTTAGCCATGGCAAACGGTTAGCCAAGATAAACAAAATGCAACGCCCTGTGGGCGCCGGGGGAGGAACGCGGACGTGAGACTCGATACACTCGAGATTGGAAAGGACGCCGTTGTCGCATCGGTGGCATCGGACGATCAGGCACTCCGACAGCATATTTTGGACATGGGCCTAACGCCGGGCACTGAAGTCACCATGATGAAGTACGCCCCCATGGGCGACCCGCTCGAGATTCGCCTGCGTGGCTACGAGTTGACGCTGCGCAAGGACGATGCTGCTCGCATCGAGCTCGTGGGCATTCACGACACCGATACGGGTCCGCGCGCTAACGCCGCAATCGGCACGACGGAGCATCCGGCCCTGGGCGAGGGGACGTATTCGCCCCGCGCGGCAAAGACGGCCGTGCCCGAGGGCGCACCGCTGCATTTTGCCCTCGCCGGCAACCAAAACTGCGGCAAGACCACGCTGTTCAACCAGCTCACGGGCTCCAACCAGCATGTCGGTAACTTTCCTGGCGTGACGGTCGACCGCAAAGATGGCACCATCCGCAACCACCCCGAGGCAAGCGTTACCGACCTGCCCGGCATTTATTCTCTGTCGCCGTACACGGGCGAGGAGATCGTAAGCCGCCAGTTTATCCTGGACGAGCACCCCGACGCCATCATCGATATCATCGACGCCACCAACATCGAGCGTAACCTGTACCTGACGCTGCAGCTTGTGGAGCTCGATCGACCCATGGTCATCGCGCTCAACATGATGGACGAGGTGACGGCCAACGGCGGCGCCGTGGACGTCAACCTGCTCGAGAGCCTGCTGGGCGTGCCTGTTGTTCCCATTAGTGCTGCCCGCAACGAGGGCATTGGCGAGTTGGTGGATCATGCCTTGCACGTGGCGCGGTTCCGCGAGCGCCCCGGTCGCCTGGACTTCTGCGCGCCCGATGGTCCGGACGGCGGCGCGCTGCATCGCTGCATTCACGGCATCGCCAACCTTATCGAGGACCATGCCGCGACGGCGCACATTCCCGTGCGTTTTGCGGCGACCAAGCTGGTTGAGGGCGACGAGCTGGTGACCGAGGCGCTTCACCTGGACCGCAACGAGCTCGACGCCATCGAGCACATCATTAGCCAAATGGAGGGCGAGGCCGGCACCGACCGTCTATCTGCGCTGGCTGACATGCGCTTCGGCTTTATCGGCGACGTGTGCGGGCGTTGCGTCGTCAAGCCGCACGAGAGCCGCGAGCACGTGCGCTCCGTCAAGATTGACCGCATCCTGACGGGTCGTTACACGGCCATTCCGGCGTTCCTGGTGATCATGGGTCTCGTCTTTTGGCTGACGTTTGGCGTGATCGGCGCGGCGTTGCAGGGGCTTATGGAGGACGGCATCGCTGCCATCATCGCCTCGGCCGATGCGGGTCTCAAGGCGTTCGGCACCAACGACGTGGTGCGCTCGCTGGCTGTCGACGGCGTGCTTACGGGCGTGGGCAGCGTGCTGACCTTCCTGCCGATTATCGTCGTGCTCTTTTTGTTCCTCTCCATTCTGGAAGACTCCGGCTACATGGCGCGCGTGGCCTTTGTCATGGATAAGGTATTGCGTCGCTTTGGCCTGTCGGGCCGCAGCTTCGTGCCCATGCTCGTCGGTTTTGGCTGCACCGTGCCGGCTATCATGTCGACCCGTACGCTCCCATCCGAGCACGACCGCAAGATGACGGTCATGCTCACGCCGTTCATGAGCTGTTCGGCCAAGTTGCCGGTCTACGGTCTGCTGTGCGGAGCGTTTTTCCCGCAGGCGACAGTTCCCGCCATGGTTTCGCTCTATCTGATCGGCATCGTGGTCGGCTGCATTGCCGCCCTGGTGCTCAACCGCACGGCATTTAAGGGCGACCCGGTGCCGTTTATCATGGAGCTCCCCAATTACCGCCTGCCGAGCGTTAAGACGACGGTGATGCTGGCATGGGATAAGGCCAAGGACTTTATTACCAAGGCCTTTACCATTATCTTTGCCGCTACCGTGGTTATCTGGTTCCTTCAGACGTTCGACATTCGCTTTAATGTGGTCGCCGATCAGTCGCAGAGTCTACTTGCCGGTTTGGGTAGCATTATCGCGCCGGCGCTGGCGCCGCTCGGCTTTGGCGACTGGCGTGCATCCACGGCGCTCGTCACCGGACTTATCGCCAAGGAGAGCGTCATCTCGACCCTCACGGTGCTTTTGGGTGCAACGTCGCCCGCGGCACTGTCGACCATGTTTTCGCCGTTCACCGCCTACGTGTTCTTGGTCTTTACGCTGCTGTACCCGCCTTGCGTGGCGGCAATCGGCGCCGTCAAGAGTGAGCTGGGCGCGCGCTATGCCGTTGCCGTGTTCGCGTTTCAGGTGACGGTCGCCTGGATCGTGGCGTTTGTCGTGCATTCGGCAGGTATATTGCTGGGGTTGGCTTAGTTATTTATTGACGGCGCAACCTCTGTGTATCGAATTGTTTTCGGCCCCGCATCTGTTGCTGACGGATGCGGGGCCGTTGCTATATAATCGCCTCCGCTCAAAACGATTGGAGACGTTATATATGACTCAGGCAAGGCAAGACGGCATCACGCTCAAGCAGTGGCTCCCGCTCATCGGACTCACCTGCTGCGCCTTCGTGTTCAACACGTCGGAGTTTATGCCCATCGGTCTTTTGACTGACATCGCCGCGTCGTTCTCGCTCACCGAGTCCCAAGCCGGCATCATGATCTCGGTCTATGCCTGGGGCGTCATGCTGCTGTCGCTGCCGCTCATGGTGTTCGCTTCGCGCTTTGAGTTCAAGCGGATGTTGCTGGGCGTGCTGGCCGTGTTTTCGCTGGGCCAGTTTCTGTCCGCTGTGGCGCCGACTTATCCCATCCTGGTCTGTGCGCGCCTGGTGGTCGCTTGCGCACATGCCGTGTTCTGGTCGGTCGCTTCGATTATGGCCTCGCGCCTGGTCGACACTCGCCACGGGGCGCTCGCCATCAGCATGATCGCTACGGGCTCGTCCATCGCGCAGATCTTTGGTCTGCCCCTCGGTCGCGCTATTGGCTTGGCCGTGGGCTGGCGCATGACGTTTGCCGTGGTCGGGGTCCTCTCGGCCATCGCGGTCGTCTACCAGGCGACCGTGTTCCCGGCCATGCCGGCGGGCGAGCGCTTTACCGTCAAACAGTTGCCCGAGCTGCTCAAGAACCCGCTCCTGATCGCGCTCTACGCGGTCACGGTCTTTATGGCGACTGGCTATTACGCAAGCTACAGCTATATCGAGCCCTTCCTGGCACAGGTCGCGCACGTCGACGCGGGCGCCATCACCATGACGCTGACGGCGTTTGGCTGCTCTGGTCTGCTCGGAAGCTGGCTGTTTGGCCGCCTGTTCGATGGGCATCGCTTCCCGTTCTTGGCTATCACGCTCTCCGGCGTGCCGGTGGCTCTGCTGCTCATGGGTCCGGTCGCATCGTCGCTCGCGGCAGTGCTTGCCGTCTGCGCGCTGTGGGGCTGCTGCTCAACGGCCTTTAACGTGGCGTTTCAGGCCGAGCTCATCAAGTACACGCCGGCGGATTCGTCGGCTGTCGCCATGTCGATCTTCTCGGGCCTGTTCAACCTCGGTATCGGCACGGGTACCGCGATTGGCGGAGCCGTGGTTTCGGGTCCCGGTATCGCCTGGATCGGCTGCGCAGGTGGCGCAATCGCCGTCGTGGGCGTCATCCTCGCTATCACGGTGCTATTCCCGGCCATACGCCGCGCAAAGCCCGTCGCCTAACCACATCCCCCTATCAGTTGCGGTGAAATACGGACTGCTGGGTCCAATAAACCCGGCAAACAGTCCGTATTCCACCGCAACTTGGAAAGGGGCCGGGGCAGCTAAAAGAGCCCCGTCCCAAATTAGCTACCCTGCCGGGCATACAATGGATGTCGTTGTGTTGAGCTTACCGGGAGGTTGCTTATGTGGGCATACGAGACGACGTTCTATCAGATCTATCCGCTGGGCTTTTGCGGAGCTCCGCGCGAAAACGCCGCGCCCGTTGCCGAGGATGAGCTCGCCCAGGCTGTCAACGCCGCGCCAAACCCCGATGCGCCCATCATGAAGATCGCCCAATGGGCCGACTACCTGCAGGAACTCGGCGTTGGTGCTGTGCTCATCAACCCGCCGCTCGAATCTGATAGCCACGGTTACGACACGCGCAGCCTGCGCCATATCGACCGTCGCTTGGGCGGGGATGCCGACTTTGCCGCCGTATGCGACACGCTGCATGCCCACGGCATCCGCGTGGTGCTCGACGCCGTCTTCAACCACGTCGGTCGTGGCTTTTGGGCCTTCCGCGATGTGCAGGAGCACAAGTGGGACTCGCCTTACAAGGATTGGTTCCACATCAGCTTTGATGGCGACTCGTGCTATGGCGACGGCTTTTGGTACGAGGGCTGGGAGGGCCATTTTGAGCTTGTGAAGCTCAATCTGCAAAACCCCGCTGTGGCCGATTACCTGCTTGAGTCTGTGCGTCACTGGGTCGAGGTCTTTGGCGTCGACGGTCTGCGACTGGACGTCGCCTATATGCTCGACCGCGACTTTATGCGCCGCCTGCATACTTTTACCCGTGAGCTCAAGCCCGACTTTGTACTGATTGGTGAGACGCTTCACGGCGACTACAACCAGATCGTCAACGACGAGATGCTCGACTCCTGCACCAACTACGAGTGCTACAAGGGCCTGTACTCCAGCTTTAACTCGGTCAACATGTTCGAGATCGCCCATTCGCTGCACCGCCAGTTTGGCGGCGATCCGTGGTGCATCTACCGCGGCAAGCACCTGTTGTCGTTTGTCGACAACCACGATGTGCCGCGCCTGGCGAGCATCCTGACGGACAAGTCCTGCCTGCGCCCCGCCTACGGCATGCTCTTTGGAATGCCGGGCATTCCGTGCGTCTACTACGGCAGCGAGTGGGGGATTGCCGGCGAAAAGGGCGGCCCCGATGGCGACTGGGCGCTGCGCCCTGCGCTCGATGAGCCTGCGCCCAACGAGCTGACGGCGTTCATCACGCAGCTCACGCACCTGCGCTCGGCCGACGACGCGGCGGCCCGTGCTCTCAACTACGGTGCCTATCGCAACGTGGTGATCCAGAACAAGCAGCTGCTGTTCGAGCGCGCCTGTGACGGCGCGACGGTGCTCGTGGCGGTGAACGCTGTGGACGAGACGTATGCCTTTGGCGCCGGCGAGCTCAACGGCTCCTTCGTCGACCTGCTTGCCGACGATGCGCCCACGGTCGAGCTGACGGGTACCCTTGAGCTTGCGCCCTATGAGGTGCGCTATCTGCTGAGGGCCTAGCTCGTGGCCGCGCCGGACGAGGGCTATCAACATATTGAGCATGGGTTTGAACCCGTGTTTGACGAGCACTCGCGCGTTTTGGTGCTGGGGTCGTTTCCCTCGGTGCTTTCGCGCGCCAATGATTTTTATTACGGCAACCCCCAGAACCGCTTTTGGCGCGTGATGGCCGCGTGCCTCGGTGTGCCCGTGCCGCCCAACGAGGGCGACCTTTTGGCGGACAGCGAGCCTGCGACGCTCGACGCCTCGATTGCCGCCAAGCGCTCCATGCTGCTCAACGGCGGTGTGGCCCTTTGGGACGTGATCGAGAGCTGTGACATCAAGGGCTCAAGCGACGCCAGCATCAAAAACGTCGTTCCGGCGCATGTCGAGCGCATTACCGGCACAGCTCCCATTGAGCAGGTGATATGCAACGGTGGTACAGCTGGTCGGCTCTACAAGCGCTATCTACAGGAGCGGACGGGTCTGGCCGCTGTCGTATTGCCGTCAACTAGTCCCGCTAACGCGGCTTGGCGTCTGGAGCGCCTTGTTGAGTGCTGGCACGAAGCCGTTGACTGGGCCGCTCTCTAATTTAGATATTTGACTGGGCATGGGCGCCCAGACGTTTCAGAACGCCTCGCCAGATCGGCGCGGGCACGGCTGGCTCGGCGCAAATCATGCCGTCGACGTTGACGTTGACGGCATTGCCGCCGCCAAGTCGCTGCGCATGCTCAATGGAGCATCCCATGCGCACAGCGCCCACAAGCTTATCCATCGCTTCCGAAAATGGTCGGCGCAAGAGGCCCATGCGTGGGGAATGGCGAAGCGCCGCAATACCGCTGCCGGCACAGACGACAACGCCGCCACACCACAATTGGCCATGGCGCTCACATGCCTCGTGCAGACGAACGGCGGTCCCGCGCGCCTGCTTAGCGCCCTCCTGTGCGGCTCGAATCGCGGCATAGACGCGCGTTCCCGTACCGCCAAAGCGCTCAAGCGCCTGCTCGATAGCTGTCAACGTCTCATCGTCAGCCACATCTTCAATGGCCAGCACGATGCCATCGACTGCACCGGCATCATCCGCTTCCAAATCGATCGGGCGGGGGAGCGTGGTGCCAGAAAGCTGAGTATAGGCGGCGATGGCATCCTGCAGATCCCAGAGCAAAAACTCAAGATCGGCGCTATCGGGAATGCTGATATACGCAATGGTTCGCAACGTTTTTGGTACATCGCCGCGTGTGGTCGTCTCCATGCCGCCTCCTTTCCGGTTGGTTTCCGTTTAGGTTACACCGTCTGGCGGTGCCTCGCCGCGCTATCCTAGTGCAACCCTTACGAAAGGAACGCCATGCGTCTGCCCATGAACACCTCGCTTGCCACGCTCAAGCCCTCCGGCATCCGTCGGATTAACGCGCTCGCTGCCCAGTACCCAGGATGCATTGCGCTCGCGCTCGGCGAGCCCGATTTTTCCACGCCCGATATGATTAGCGCCGAGGTGACCGCTTCGTTGGACCGCGGCGACACGCACTATCCGCCCAACAACGGTCGCCCCGCGCTGCGCGAAGCGCTGTCTGCCTACATGGGGGATGCGGGCCTTACGTTTTCGGCCGACGAGGTCATCCTGACCGACGGCGCGACCGAGGCCCTGTCGGCAACATTCATGGCTATGCTCAACCCCGGCGATGAGGTCATTATCCCCACGCCGGCCTTTGGCCTGTACGAGAGCATCGTCGTGGCCAATCACGCCAAAGCGGTCTTTTTGGATACAGAGCCTGCGCAATTCCAGATTGATGAGGAGGCGCTTCGTGCCTGTGTGACGCCGGCGACTAAGGCCATCGTCATCTGCTCGCCCAACAATCCTACGGGTTGCATCCTCAACACGGCGTCGCTCGACACCGTGTCGCGCGTAGCGGAGCAGGCGGGTATCTACGTAGTCTGCGACGACGTGTACAACCGTCTGGTCTACGTGGACGGCTACGAGCGATTTGCCCAGCGCCACCCGGAGCTACGCGAACAGACGGTGGTCATCGAGAGCTTCTCCAAGCCCTGGGCCATGACCGGCTGGCGCTTGGGCTGGCTCGCAGCAGCGGCACCCGTCATCGCCGAGATCGCAAAGGCTCACCAATACCTAGTATCGAGTGCCGTCTCCTTCGAAATGGACGCCGCCGCTCGAGCTCTGACCGTCGACCCCACCCCCATGCTCGAAGTCTACCGAGCTCGTCGCAAACGTGTACTCGCAGCCTTAGAGGCCATGGGCCTCGACGTAGTGGAACCGGCAGGTGCCTTCTACGCCTTCCCCAGCATCAAACAATTCGGCCTAACAAGCGAAGACTTCTGCATCAAAGCCATCAAAGAGGCCAACGTAGCCCTAGTTCCCGGAAACTGCTTCGGCACCGAAGGCCACATCCGCCTAAGCTACTGCGTAAGCGATGAAAATCTGGACAAGGGCCTCCGCCGCCTGTCCACCTTCATTTCGACTTTGTAGTCCTCAGGGACGCAACACATCAGCCCACCGACATAAGGGTTATGCGTGGGGGCGCCGGCCAACGGGAAACCGGGCTGCCCCAAAGTCACCGCAGGCCGCGCCGCCGAAGGCCAGGCGCAAGGTTTTCGTAGATTCCGCACGAGCCGAAGAGCACTTAATGTGCTCTTCGTGCGAGCCCAGGACCTGACCGAGCGAAAACCTTGCGCCTGGCCTTCGGCGGTGCGGCCGGATGGTGGAATTGTGTGCACCCCGGTTTCCCGTTGACCGACGCCGGGGTCCCCGCCATAATACTTTCGGTTCACGCACGAATCCGCTGCCAGAGACAGCCGGTGCAAACGGGCATCGCCCGCAAGCTTAATGGGATATCCCGCCAGCCGAGGTGGTCGAGTAGATATGTCTTCTCGCCCCCGTCGCTCATGCAGCGCGGGGGCTTTCTTTTTGGACATGCCCCCGTCACGTCCTTGTGGCGGACCGTGCCCGGAAAGAATTCGAGGAGGTGTAATTCATGCCCCAGCAGTACAAAATCGACAAGGTTGCAGAGATCGAGTCCCGTATCGCCGAGAACGCCGGTCTGTTCGTCGTCAACTACAACGGTCTGACGGTTAAGCAGGCTCAGGAGCTGCGTCATCAGCTTCGCGAGTGCGGCGCCGAGATGAAGGTCTACAAGAACAACCTGGTCAAGATCGCTCTCAAGAACCAGGAGCAGCCCGAGCTCGACGAGATCCTCGCCGGCCCCGTCGCTTATGTGTTCTACGAGACCGAGCCGGTCGAGGCCGCTAAGGCCCTTAAGGACTTCTCCGCTAAGTCCAAGGGCGTCCTTGAGATCAAGGGCGGTATCTCCGACGGCAAGGCCGTTTCCGCTGATGATGTTAAGGCTATCGCCGAGCTGCCCACCAAGGATCAGCTTCTCGGCCAGATCGCCGGTCTCATCTCCGGTTTCGCTCGCGACATCGCTGTCTGCGTCAACGGCGTTTCCTCTGGTCTCGCTCGTTCGATCCAGCAGGTCTCCGAGCAGAAGGCAGCCTAGTCGCTGTTTTCACCCGCGGCGGCAACGCCGCACCCCTGGCGCATTCGCGCCGTGTTTTAACTGATCTCCGTGCACACGCACGGAAACCGAAAGGACTTAGAAATGGCTAAGCTTACCACCGATGAGATCATCGATGCTCTTAAGGAAATGACCCTTCTCGAGGCTTCCGAGCTCGTCAAGGCTATCGAGGACACCTTCGGCGTTTCCGCCGCTGCTCCTGCCGCCGTTGTCGCCGCTCCCGCTGCTGGCGCTGCTGAGGCCGAGGAGAAGACCGAGTTTGACGTCGTGCTCGAGGGCTTCGGCGACAACAAGATCCAGGTCATCAAGGCCGTCCGTGAGCTCACCAACCTTGGCCTGAAGGAGGCCAAGGAGGTCGTCGAGGGCGCTCCCAAGGCTGTTCTCGAGGGTGCCAAGAAGGAGGACGCCGAGGCTGCCAAGGAGAAGCTCGAGGCTGCTGGCGCTGCTGTCACCCTCAAGTAATCAGGCTTTCTCGCCAGATTTCTTTGCAGACGGGGTTCGCATTGCGAGCCCCGTCTTTTTTGTTTTGGCCCCTCATTCCCATTGCTCGGCACGCAGAACACCGCTGTCTTCGCCGTGCCAATCCCGTTACCGCTGGGGCGTAAAATTGCACCATTCGAGCAATAATTTGCGTTGACCTGCTGAAGAATTGCGTTTGCCTTACGGCGACGTATGTCTCCGGCGGTAAGATACTTCGGTATCGCAATTTGGTCTGCGGCCGCTGTGCCGCACGCACAGGGCGCATTCTGCGCTTGCGAAAGGATCCTTGAATAACATGAAGGCAATCATCCCCGCCGCCGGTCTTGGCACGCGTTTTCTGCCTGGCACTAAGTGCACGCCCAAAGAGATGTTGCCGGTGCTCGACAAGCCGGTCATTCAGTATGTCGTTGAGGAAGCGCTCGACCCCGAGGAGGTCGACGACGCCATCATCGTTACCTCTCCCGGTAAGCCCGAGCTGCTGAGCTACTTCCAGCCCGATCGCTCGCTCGAGAACCTGCTGCGCGAGCGCGGCAAGAACGCCTATGCCGATGCCGTCGCCCACGCTGGCGGTATGCCGGTCGACTTCCGTTATCAGTACGAGCCCAAGGGCCTCGGCCATGCTATCCGCTCTGCTGCCGACGCCGTGGCAGGGGAGAACTTCCTGGTTCTTCTGGGCGACTACGTTGTGCCTAACCGCGACATCTGCGACAAGATGCTCGCCGTTTCCAAGGAGCACGGTGGCGCTTCGGTTATCGCTGTCGCTGCTTGCTCGCCCGAGGAAGTCAGCCGCTACGGCGTTATCGCCGGCGAGCGCGTCGGTTCGCTCGAGGGCGCCGAGGGCGTTGCCGATGCCGAGCCGGGCGCTGTCTGGCGCATCGGCGGTCTGGTCGAGAAGCCCGCTCCCGAGGCGGCTCCGTCCAACCTGTACATCGTCGGTCGTTACCTGCTGAGCCCGCTGGTCATGGACCTGCTCGCCGATCAGCAGGCCGGCAAGGGCGGCGAGATCCAGCTTACCGACGCCATGGCCCGCTCGCTCGACCGCGAGGCCATGTACGCTGTCGTCATCGATCCACTTTCGGGCTACGACACCGGTACCCCGTCTGGCTGGATGGCCACCAACGCCCTCATGGCCGCAAGCGACCCTCGCTTTGCCAGCGCCTTCTGGGACGCCATCGACGAGCGCGGCGGTTTGATGCGCAAATAAGCCTTCGGGCATCGACATTTACGGGTGCGGACTTCGGTCTGCACCCGTTTTTTATGCGAGCTACAGCTTAGCCCCGGAAAGTGCGACCCACAATTTGGCCGAATTCTGGGACGCGCTTTCCAGCTGAGGCCCCTAGCGGAAACTGCGACCCGGAATTTAGGCTCAGAATGGGATGTGCTTTCCCAAACAGGGCTCAACCGGAAACTGCGTCCCAGTTTGGGGCCTCAAAACGGGATGTAATTTCCGTCCGGCCAACCCTCGCTGCCATTCCGCCGTTCAGCGGCCAGCACCAGCAGGCTCGTTCACAGAAAATATATGAACAGATGTTCGATATACATACATCTACCTGCGTGTTTTCTGTCGAAAAACTTTGCTACTCCAAAAACTCAATCGCGTCAAGGCTTTTCTTGCCCAACGGTCGGTACCTGATAAACTATTAGGTTGCGATAACTGGCGAAGCCATGCCTCGCCAACCCACCGAGCATTTCCGTGAAGGAGGAAAAACCTGGTGACCTACGCATACACTGCCACTGAGCGCAAGCGCGTCAGCTTCGGGAAAATCCCGGAGGCCATGGAGCTCCCCAACCTTATCTCTGTTCAAAGGGAATCCTTTGAGCGTTTTAAGGACGAGGGCCTTCGTGAGGCGTTCAAGGAATCCAGCCCCATCCAGAGCCAGAACCATGTTCTCGAGGTTACCTTCGGCGAGCATCAGTTCGGCGACCCCGCGCACACCGTTGAGGAGTGCCGCGAGAAGGATATGACCTATCAGGCTCCGCTTCTGACCGACGTCCGTCTCACCAACAAGGAGACCGGCGAGATCAAGGAGCAGCTCGTCTTCATGGGCGACTTCCCCATGATGACCGATCAGGGCACCTTCATCATCAACGGTACCGAGCGTATCGTCGTCTCGCAGCTCGTCCGCTCCCCGGGCGTGTACTACAGCTCCGAGATGGATTCGGGCAAGCAGATCTACAAGGCCCAGATCATCCCGTCCCGCGGTGCCTGGCTTGAGTTTGAGGTCGACAAGCGCGACCAGCTCATGGTCTCCATCGACCGTAAGCGCAAGCAGAGCGCCACGATGTTCCTGCGCGCCCTTGGCATCGCCGTCACCAACGACGACATCATCGAGCTGCTCGGCAACTCCGATGTGATCAAGCGCACCCTGGAGCGCGACACCGCTCTCACTCGCGAGGACGCCCTCATCGAGATCTACCGTCGCCTGCGCCCGGGCGAGCCTCCCACCGTGGACGCTTCCCGCAGCCTGCTCGAGGGCCTGCTCTTTAACCCGCAGCGCTACGATCTGGCCCGCGTCGGTCGTTACAAGGTCAACAAGAAGCTCAACCTCACCACCGAGGAAGAGGTCACGGTGCTCACCGACGAGGATATCGTCGCGACGCTGCGCTACCTGCTGTCTCTCGCTGCCGGCGAGCAGGGCTTCAAGGTCGACGACATCGACCACTTTGGCAACCGCCGTATCCGCACCGTTGGCGAGCTCGTCGCCAACCAGTTCCGTATCGGCATGAGCCGTATGGAGCGCGTCGTCCGTGAGCGCATGAGCTCCCAGGACATCGACGAGATCACCCCGCAGTCGCTCATCAACATCCGCCCGATCGTGGCCTCCATCAAGGAGTTCTTCGGTTCCTCGCAGCTCTCGCAGTTCATGGACCAGGCGAACCCCCTGACCGGTCTGACCCACAAGCGCCGTCTGTCCGCACTCGGCCCTGGTGGTCTTGCCGGCCACAAGTCCGGCTCCAGCCGCCGCACCAACGTGCCGACGGCCGTCCGCGACGTTCACAACTCGCACTACAGCCGCATGTGCCCGATCGAGACCCCCGAAGGCCCCAACATCGGCCTGATCGGCTCGCTCGCCCTCTACGCCCGCGTCAACGAGTATGGCTTCATCGAGGCCCCGTTCCGTCGCGTCGAGAACGGCGTTGCCACCGACCAGATCGACTGGATGACCGCTGACGAGGAAGAGAAGCACGTCATCGCGCCGGCCAACACGCCGCTCGATCCCAAGACCAACGAGTTCATCACGACCGATGCCGAGGGCAAGCTTGTCCGTCCGCACACCGTGATCGCCCGTACCCGCGACTTCGACGGCTCCTTCGGCGCTCCCGCCGACGTGCCCGTCGAGGACGTCGACTACATGGACGTCTCGCCGCGTCAGATGCTCTCCGTCGCAGCCACGCTGATCCCGTTCCTTGAGCACGACGACGCCAAGCGTACGCTGATGGGCGCCAACATGCAGCGTCAGGCCGTGCCGCTGGTTCACCCCGCCGCTCCCTATGTCGGTACCGGCATGGAGCGTCGCGCCGCTCTGGACTCCGGCGAGGTCACCCTGGCCAAGAACGCCGGCGAGGTTATCTTTGCCGACGCCGCCAAGATTATCGTCAAGCATGCCGGCGGCATGGACGAGTATCACCTGGCCAAGTACCAGCGCTCCAACCAGTCCACCTGCATCAACCACCGTCCGCTCGTGCGCGTCGGTGACACCGTTGAGCAGGGCGAGCCTCTGGCCGACGGTCCTTCGACCGATCACGGCGAGCTCGCACTGGGCCAGAACCTCACCGTGGCCTACATGCCGTGGGAAGGCTTTAACTACGAGGACGGTATCGTCGTGTCCGAGCGCCTGGTGGCCGAGGACCTGCTGACGACCATCAACATCACCCGTCACGAGATCGACGCCCGCGACACCAAGCTCGGCCCCGAGGAGATCACCCGCGAGATCCCGAACCTCTCCGAGGACATGCTTGCCAACCTCGACGAGGACGGCATCATCCGCATCGGCGCCGAGGTCGGCCCTGGCGACATCCTGGTCGGCAAGGTCACGCCTAAGGGCGAGAGCGCTCTGACCGCCGAGGAGCGCCTGCTGCGCGCCATCTTCGGTGCCAAGGCCCACGACGTCCGCGATACCTCCCTTAAGATGCCTCACGGCGCTTACGGCCGCGTCATCGACGTCGTCCGCTTTAGCCGCGAGAACGGCGACGACCTGGCCCCCGGCGTCAACGAGCAGGTGCGCGTCTACGTCGCCCAGCGTCGTAAGATCCAGCAGGGCGATAAGATCGCCGGCCGCCACGGCAACAAGGGTGTTATCTGTAACGTTCTGCCGGTCGAGGACATGCCCTACATGGCTGACGGTACCCCGATCGACGTTATCCTCAACCCGCTGGGCGTTCCCTCACGTATGAACGTCGGCCAGCTGCTCGAGTGCCACCTTGGCTGGGCCGCTGCCTGCGGTTGGGATACCGAGCAGGCCGACTCCGACAAGTACGTCCCCGGTCCGTTCTTCACCGCCACGCCCGTCTTCGACGGCGCCAAGGAGGACGAGATCGCCGAGGTCATTCGTCGTGCCAACAAGAACATGCTCAACAAGGCCACCGCTGCCTTTGGCGATCACATGCGCCCCGAGTTCGTCACCCAGCTTGACGAGCGCGGCAAGACCCGTCTGTTCGACGGCCGTACCGGCGAGGAGTTCCGCGAGCCCATTACCGTGGGTACGTCCTACATCCTCAAGCTCGGCCACATGGTCGACGACAAGATCCACGCCCGTTCGACTGGCCCTTACAGCCTGGTTACCCAGCAGCCTCTGGGCGGCAAGGCCCAGTTCGGCGGCCAGCGCTTCGGCGAGATGGAAGTTTGGGCACTGTACGCTTATGGTGCTTCCAACGTCCTGCAGGAGATCCTGACCGTCAAGTCCGACGATACTGTGGGCCGCGTCAAGACCTACGAGTCCATCGTCAAGGGCGAGAACGTTCCTGTCCCGGGTATCCCCGAGTCCTTCAAGGTTCTCGTCAAGGAGATCCGCTCCCTCGCACTGGACATCGAGCCCATGCACGATGCCGACGAGGACGCCTCCGCCCCTGTGACCGCCGAGGAGACCTCTGCTCTCGACGACCTGGCTGCGCTCGCCGGCGTTGACACCGACGTCGAGGCCCAGGATGCCGAGACCGCCGAGGCACCCGAGGCTGTCGCCGCCACGACCACTGATAAGGAGTAGTTGACTGTGGCAGATTTCGAAGCTACTGATTTTGACTCGGTAAAGATCTCCCTTGCCTCCGCCGACCAGATCCGTTCCTGGTCGCACGGCGAGGTCAAGAAGCCGGAGACCATCAATTACCGTACCCTCAAGCCCGAGAAGGACGGCCTGTTCTGCGAGAAGATCTTCGGTCCCGCCAAGGACTGGGAGTGCTCCTGCGGCAAGTACAAGGGCATCCGCTTTAAGGGCATCGTCTGCGAGCGCTGCGGCGTTGAGGTCACCTCAGCCAAGGTGCGTCGCGACCGCATGGGCCACATCGAGCTCGCCGCTCCCGTGTCCCACATCTGGTACTTCAAGAGCCCCACGAGCTTCCCGATGAGCCGTATGCTCGACATCAAGTCCAAGGACCTCGAGAAGGTTCTGTACTTTGCCAGCTACATCATCACCGAGGTCGACTACGAGGCTCGCGAGGCCGACGCTGACGACCTGCGCGAGGAGCTCGCCGCCGATCTGGAAGAGATCGATGCCGAGTGCGCCCGCCAGATCGAGTCCCTCAAGGAGCAGGGCGACCCCGAGAACTTTGACGAGTTCTCCGACGAGGAGCCGCTGACCCCCGAGGAGATCGCCTCTGGCATCGTTGACATCGAGGAAGAGTGCAAGGACGAGAAGCAGCTCCGCACGGACGCCTTCAACGCCTTCATGAAGCTCACCGAGCGCGACCTCATCTCCGATGAGCCGCTGTTCCGCGAGATGACCCGCTACTACTCCATGTACTTCAAGGGTGGCATGGGTGCCGAGGCCGTCCGCGACCTGCTCGCTGCCATCGACCTCCCCTCCGAGGCCGAGAAGCTCAAGGCCATCATCGCCGACGAGGATTCCCAGAAGCAGAAGCGCGAGAAGGCCGTTAAGCGCCTCGAGGTCGTTGACGCCTTCCTGAAGGGCGGCAACAGCCCCGCGAACATGATCCTGGACGTCATCCCGGTCATTCCGCCCGATCTGCGCCCGATGGTCCAGCTCGACGGCGGCCGCTTCGCCGCGTCCGACCTCAACGATCTGTACCGTCGCGTGATCAACCGTAACAACCGACTCAAGCGCCTGCTCGACCTGGACGCCCCTGCGATCATCGTGAACAACGAGAAGCGCATGCTCCAGGAGTCCGTGGACGCCCTGTTCGACAACGGCCGTCGTGGTCGCCCGGTCTCTGGCCGTGGCGGTCGCCCGCTCAAGTCGCTCGCCGAGGCCCTCAAGGGCAAGCAGGGTCGTTTCCGTCAGAACCTGCTGGGTAAGCGTGTCGACTACTCCGGCCGTTCGGTTATCGTTACCGACCCCAAGCTGCTGCTGCACCAGTGCGGTCTGCCCAAGACCATGGCGCTGGAGCTCTTCAAGCCCTTCGTCATGAAGCGCCTGGTCGAGCTTGGCAAGGTCGAGAACATCAAGGGCGCCAAGCGCGCTATCGACCGCGGTGCCACCTTTGTGTGGGATATCCTCGAAGAGGTCATCGACGGCCGCGTCGTGCTGCTCAACCGCGCACCGACCCTGCACCGTCTGTCCATCCAGGCCTTTGAGCCGGTTCTGGTCGAGGGCAAGGCTATCCACCTGCACCCGCTGGTCTGCTCGCCCTTCAACGCCGACTTCGACGGCGACCAGATGTCTGTCCACGTGCCGCTGTCCAGCCAGGCTCAGGCCGAGGCCCGCGTGCTCATGCTCTCTGCGAACAACCTGCGCTCGCCGGCATCCGGCAAGCCGGTCAACATCCCCTCGCAGGACATGATCATCGGTGTGTACTACCTCACCCAGGTCCGCGACGGTCTGCCGGGCGAGAACCACGTGTTCGCCAGCTTCGACGACGCGCTGCACGCCTATGACTGCCGCTCCGAGGTCGACATGCAGGCCAAGATTCAGGTCCGCGTGTCCGCCGAGAACGCCAACGTCATCAACGAGGACGGCACCCGTATCTTCCGCGTCAAGAATGGCAAGAACGAGTTTGTCGACTACGACGTCACCGGTAACAAGACCGCACGCTTCGAGACCTCTATCGGTCGCATCATCTTCAACCGCCAGTGCCTGCCCGAAGACTACGAGTTCATGAACTACAAGATGGTCAAGGGCGACGTGGCCAAGCTGGTTGCCGACTGCTGCGATCGTTACCCCGAGGCCAAGGTCGGTCCGATCCTCGACGCCATCAAGTACTCCGGCTTCCACTACGCTACCCGCGCCGGCCTCACCATCTCGGTGTGGGACGCTCTCATCCCTGCCGAGAAGCAGGAGCTGCTCGACCGCGCCCAGGCTAACGTCGACCAGATCAACGAGTACTTCGAGGAGGGCTTCATCAACGAGACGGAGCGCCACATCGAAGTCGTTAACGAGTGGACCGCTTGTACCGACAAGGTCGCAGCGCTCATGCTCGACTTGTTCGACGAGGAGAACCCGCTCTACATGATGGCCGACTCCGGCGCCCGTGGTTCTAAGACCCAGCTGCGTCAGCTCGGCGGCATGCGTGGCCTGATGGCAGACATGTCCGGCGAGACGATCGACCTTCCCATTAAGGCGAACTTCCGCGAGGGCCTGCTGCCGCTCGAGTACTTCATTTCGACCTACGGCGCCCGTAAGGGCCTGGTCGATACCGCATCCCACACCTCGGACTCTGGTTACCTGACCCGTCGCCTGGTCGACGTGGCCCAAGACGTCATCGTCCGTGAGGAGGACTGCGGTACGCACGAGGGCGTCACCTACAACCTCATCATCCCCGGCACCACCGACCTCAACACCGACCTCGTCGGCCGTTGCTTCATTGAGGACGTCGTGGCCCCCGATGGCACCGTGCTCTTTGAGCAGGACGGCTACATCGAGAAGGTCGCTGACATCCAGAAGATGGTCGATGCCGGCCTTAAGAAGGTCAAGCTTCGCGCGCTGCTCACCTGCCGCTCCAAGTACGGCGTGTGCCAGAAGTGCTACGGCTGGGATCTTTCCACCCGTCGTCCGGTCGCCATCGGTACCGCGGTCGGCATTATTGCCGCCCAGTCCATCGGCGAGCCCGGTACGCAGCTTACGATGCGTACCATTCACTCCGGCGGCGTCGCTGGCGTCGACGATATTACGCAGGGTCTGCCTACGGTCAGCCGTATGTTCGATATCGTCGGCAACGTCAACGAGAAGATCTTGGGTCGCGAGGCCGAGCTGGCTCCGTATTCCGGCCACCTCTCGATTAAGCCCGAGAAGTCCGAGTACGTGCTGACGCTCACCGACTCCGAGGACCACACCCGTGTCCTTGACGAGCGCCGCGTCCCCGCATCGGTGCGCTTTATGCCCGAGATCGAGGACGGCTGCGAGGTTCGCGCCGGCGACCAGATCACCAAGGGCTTCGTCAACTTCCGTAACCTGCGCAAGCTGACCGACATCGAGTCGACGATGCACACCTTCGTCGAGAGCGTCAAGGACGTCTACACCAGCCAAGGCGTCGACCTGAACGACAAGCACATCGAGGTGCTCGCACGTCAGATGCTGCGTCGCGTTCAGATCACCAACCCCGGCGACTCCAAGTACCTGCTTGGTCAGTACGTCGACCGCTACGAGTTCGCTGACGAGGTCGAGCGCGTTGCCCGTCTGGGCGGTCAGGCTCCCGTGGCCGAGCCCGTCATCCTGGGTACGCTCAAGGTCGCGTCCAACATCGACTCCTGGCTGTCGAGCGCTTCGTTCATCCGTACCGCTGGCGTCCTTACCGAGGCTGCCATCGAGGGCAAGGTCGACCACCTGCTTGACCTTAAGTCCAACGTCATCGTCGGTAAGAAGATCCCGGCTGGTACCGGCCTCAAGCCGTACGCCAACGCCAAGCTGACGTATCGCACGGCCGACGGCTACGTGGACATCGACGGCCCGGCTTCGCCCAACGCCAAGTCGCTGCCCGAGTGGGCTCCTGTGGAGCTCAAGGACCTGGACGAGCAGCTCCCGCAGCAGCTCGACTGGGCCGGCTACGACGAGTTCGGTGGTGCTGACGGTTCGTTCACCCGCAACGGTCACACCATCTCCGCCGAGAAGGCTCGTCTGTACCTGTTCGACGACCTGGGCGTGTCGCAGCGCTGGACCAACAAGTTCAGCGAGGTTGGCATCGAGACGGTCGGCGACCTGGTTGGCAAGTCCGAGGAGGATCTGCTGCGCATCGATGGCATCGGCGCCAAGGCGATCGAGGAGCTCCGTGACGGCCTGGAGGCCCACGACCTGCTCTACATCCTCGAGAACAACGACGACGTTGCCGACGAGGAAGACCTCTCGCAGCTGCTGCAGATGGTCTTTAGCCCCGACGGTCCGGACGATATCCTGCTGGGTACCTCCGCTCCGACGCATCACGCCGACGCCGACGAGGAGCTCCTGGGCGCCCCGATCGACGACAAGAAGGCTCCCGCCAACGGCGCGATCAACGAGGACATGGCTTCTCTCGACGAGCTGCTCAACCAGCTCGTGGACACTGACGACGCCGAAGAGGCCAAGGACAACGACGAGGAATAATTTCCTAGTACGTTAACCGCCCTTCCAAAGACCCGCTTCCCAACAGGGGAGCGGGTCTTTTTTGATGAGGAACGTTGCCCCGACGAGTACGTCGGATTCCCGGAACGGGCCGCCCGCTGTTTAAGTTTGTCGCGAGTTCCGCACGCAAAGGAAAGCACTTAATGTGCTTTCCGTCTTGCGCAGGACTGTAGAGCAGCAAACTTAACCGCCCCGCCCGGCAGGCGAGCGGACAGCGAACGACATCTGTCCAACAATTCGTGCGAAACACAATGAAAAACCGTTTGATGTGAGTTAATATAAACAACGTCGTGAATCTGACTCCTGCCACATGCATGACAGGGGTTAAACACAAAAAGGAGTCAATTATGGTTTCTGAGAAGGCTACCCTCGTTAATCCTCAGGGTCTGCACATGCGTCCGGCTGGTCTGTTCGCCTCCACCATGGGCAAGTACGCCTGTGACGTGACGGTCGTTACCCCCGAGAAGGAGGTCAACGGCAAGTCCCCGATGGCCCTCATGGCTGCTGGTATCCCCTGCGGTACCGAGGTCGAGGTCAAGTGCGACGGCGCCGACGAGGCCGAGGCTCTGGCTGCTGCCATCGAGCTCATCAAGAGCGGTCTTGGCGAGTAGAACTCAAACGGGTCGCATGTTGAACAACTAAGTTCATATTTGGGGGCGCAGTGACCTGTTGTAAGGTAGCTGCGCTCTTTTGTCATGGATATGGCAAAACGCTTTATCACATGACACGGAGAGAGGAATGGGAATGTATCAGGGAGTCAACGCTTCCGAGGGCATCGGTATCGGCACCGTCATGGTTGCCGTCGATCCCGACTTGACGTTTGAGCCGCACGAGGTTGCTGATTCGGCAGCAGAGAAGGAGCGCTATCAGTCCGCTCTTTCGGTCTTCTGCGAGAAGACCCAGGCTCAGGCCGACCACATGAAGGAGACGGTGGGCGAGGCCGAGGCCGAGATCATGAGCGGACACATTGTCCTGGCTCAGGACCCGGGCATGACCGACGCCATCAACGCCGCCATTGACGGCGGTACCTGCGCCGAGCAGGCGCTCATGGACACCTCGACCATGTTCGAGAACATGTTCCTGTCCATGGACGACGAGATGTTCCGTCTGCGCGCGGCCGACATCGCCGACATCCGCACCGGTATTCTGGCCGAGCTGCTGGGCAAGGAGGTCGTCGACCTCTCCGTCCTGCCCGAGAACACCGTCGTTGTCGTGCACGACCTCACGCCGTCCATGACCGCCACGATCGATAAGGCCCACGTTGCCGGTATCGTCACCGAGACCGGTGGCCGCACGTCGCACTCCGCGATTATTGCGCGCGCCCTCGAGATCCCGGCTGTCCTTTCGGTTTCCAACAGCTGCACCGCGCTGCGCAACGGTATGACCGTTGTCGTCGACGGCGGCAAGGGTATCGTCGAGGCCGATCCCGACGAGGAGACGCTCGCCGCTTACACTGCCAAGGCCGAGGCTTTCGCTGCCGAGAAGGCAGCCCTCGAGGCCTTCCGTGGCAAGCCGTCCGTGACTGCCGATGGCATCAAGAAGATCATCGCCTGCAACATCGGTAACCCCGATGACGTGCCCAACGCGCTCGATCACGACGCCGAGGCCATCGGTCTGTTCCGCTCCGAGTTCCTGTTCATGGACTCTGCTGAGCTTCCTTCCGAGGAGGAGCAGTTCAACGCCTACCGTAAGGTCGCCAGCGCGCTCAAGGGTGCTCCGGTCATCATCCGCACGCTCGATGTGGGCGGCGACAAGGAGATTCCGTATCTGCACATGGTCAAGGAAGATAACCCCTTCATGGGCTTCCGCGCCGTGCGTTACTGCCTGGCCAATCCCGACCAGTACAAGGTCCAGCTCCGCGCTCTGCTGCGCGCTAGCGCCTTCGGTGACGTCAAGATCATGATCCCGCTCGTCACCTGCGTCGAGGAGGTCTTGGCTGTCAAGGAGCTCGTCGAGCAGTGCAAGGCCGAGCTGACCGAAGAGGGTCGCAAGTTCAACGAGAACATCGAGGTCGGCATTATGGTCGAGACGCCTGCCGCTTCGCTGCTCGCTGATCGTCTGGCCGAGGTCGCCGACTTCTTCTCTATCGGCACCAACGACCTGATCGGCTACACCATGTGCGCCGACCGTGGCAACGACACCATCTCCAACCTGTACCAGGTGTACTATCCCGCCGTGCTCCGCTCGCTCAAGAACATCATCGAGAGCGGCGTGAAGGCCGGCATCATGGTCGGTATGTGCGGCGAGGCCGCTGCCGATCCGCTGCTCGAGCCGCTGCTGATCAGCTGGGGCCTGGAGGAGTTCTCGATGAGCGCTCCGTCCATCCTGCGCGCCCGCAAGACCATCAGCCAGTGGACCAAGGCCGAGTGCGACGAGCTCGCCGAGAAGGCGCTCGCCTGCAACACCGCCGCCGAGGTCAAGGCACTGCTCGAGTCCGCAGCTCGCTAATTTGGTATCAGAGGTAACCGCGTGGTTGGAATGGGCCGGCCACGCGGCCCTCACATATACAGGGGGTACTGTAAATGTTCTACACGCTAACCGCTAACCCGGCTGTCGACATGACGGTTTCGAGCTCTCCGCTCGAGCCCGATGAGAACGTCCGCACCGGCTCGGCCAGCTACACGGCTAACGGCAAGGGCCTCGACGTGTCCTTCGCCTTTAAGAAGATGGGCGTCGACACCGTCGCACTCGGCTTCTTCGCTGGCTTCACGGGCAAGTTTATCGTCGAGGAGGTCATGAACCTGGGTTGCCTCTGCCGCCCGGTCTGGACCGACGGTATCACGCGCATCAACACCTACGTCAACGATGGCCAGCACGAGTACGGCATCCTGAACCCCGGCGCTCCTATTACGCCGCAGCACCAGGAGGAGCTCTACAACATCCTGGACACCGCGGGCGATCTTGAGTGCCTGATCGTCTCCGGCTCCGTGCCTCCCAAAGCCACGCCCGACTTCCTGGCTCAGGTCATGGAGCACGCTCAGGCTCGTGGCGCCGACGTCGTCCTGGACCTGTCCTCCGACAAGCTCAAGGAGCTCGCTCACAAGAAGCCGCTGCTCATCAAGCCGAACCATCACGAGATGAAGGCCATCTTCGGCGTGCCGGTCGACACCGACGACGAGGTCCGCGTTGCCATGAAGATGGCTCACGACGCCGGCGTTCAGAACGTGCTGCTCACCCGTGGTAGCCGCGGCGACGCTTACTTCTCCAACGGCGAGGACATCTGGTACGCCAAGCGTGAGTTCAACATCAAGCTGGTCTCTTCCGTCTGCGCCGGCGACTGCACCCTCGCTGCGTTCCTGCACAAGTGGTACAGGGATCGCGACAACGTCGAGGAGGCCATGAAGCTCGCTATGGCCACCGGCGCCAACGTTGCCGAGTCCGTCGGCATTGGTGACTTCGGTCACGTCGACGAGTACAGCAAGCGCGTTGCTGTCCGCAAGCTCGATCGTCAGTAATCGAAACGCGACATATTCGTGCGCATGAGGCGCCCCGGTTTCGGCCGGGGCGCCTTTTTTGTTCCGCCATGGGGGAGAGGTGTCCTGCCGTACTTCATCGCTTCCACACCGTTCACCGAGTTGTCCTAGCCTTTTACCGATGCGTGGAATATACTTTCATTAACACGTTGCTTCGTGAAAGGAACATTCATGATTTACACGCTCACTGCTAATCCCGCCATTGATTACAACATCGCCTGCGACGGCCTTACTGCCAATACCGTCACGCGTACCCGCAATGCCGTCTACACGCCCAACGGCAAAGGCCTCAACGTCTCGTTTACGCTTGACCACTATGGTGTCGACACCACGATCCTGGGTTTCTTCGCCGGCTTCTCGGGTGAGTTTATCGTTAAGGGCGCCGAGGCCCTGGGCGTGCCCGTCAAGCCCGTGTGGACCGACGGCATCACGCGCGTCAACGTGTTCCTCAATGCCGGCCCCGACACCGAGTACAACATGGTCAATGCCGGTGCCGCCATCAATGAGGCCAACGAGCAGGAGATGTTTGAACTTATCGATTCGCTCGATGACATGACCTGCCTGGTCATCAGCGGCTCGCTGCCTCCCAACACTTCCGAGGGCTTCTTGGCCGAGGTCCTGCGCCGTGTCAAGGCCAAGGGGGCCGAGTTCGTCCTCGACATCTCGAGCCATCAGCTGGCAGACCTCATTGCTCTGGAGCCACTGCTGATCAAGCCCAATGACGACGAGCTGCTTGACATCTTTGGCATCAAGGTGAGCGGTGGCGACGACGAGTCCGTCAAGGGCGCTATGGCCGAGCTGCACGCCAAGGGCGCCAAGAACGTGCTGCTGACCCTTGGTGGCGCCGGTGCGTACTTCTCCAACGGCGAGCATATCTGGTTTGCCAACCGCACCTTCGACGTCAAGCTGCTGTCGACGGTGTGCGCCGGCGATTCCTCGCTCGCTGCCTTCCTGTCCGTGTGGCACGACGCCCCCGAGCGCGTCGGGGACGCCCTGCGCCTTTCGATGGCCACTGGCGCCAACGTGGTCGAGTGCCCCGGTCTGGGTGATTTTGCCAAGGTGGACGAATATAAGAAGCACATCGAGGTTCGCCAGGTCTGCTAGTTCCGGCACCTTGTCTGAATAGTTTGATTATTTCGCATCCGTCTTAGACTAGGACGGATGCGTTTTTGTTTATCGGACTTGCGTGTGCAGTGGAGGCTGTTTCTTGCTAGACTTCTTGCAGACGCAATCGATAGCCAATTTGATAGTCGCAGGAGGCCATATGTGCAATGTTTCGCTCAACGGTACTCAACCGTCCGATGCGTCCCTGCGCGTCCTGCGCGCGCTTGAGGCGGCTGGTCTTGAGGCTTGGTACGTGGGCGGTTGGGTGCGCGACGCCCTGATGGGGTACCCCAGCCACGATGTTGATATGTGCTGTAGCGGCCTGTGGCAGGAGTCCAAAGCGGCGCTCGAGGCCGCCGGCATCGCGGTTGTGGAGTCGGGCATTAAATTTGGCGGAATCACGGCTATTTCCGATGGCGAGCGTATCGAGGTCACCACGTACCGTCTGGATGGCTTTTACACCGATGGTCGCCATCCCCAGAGTGTGGAGCGTGCCGCCTCGCTCGAGGATGATCTGGCGCGCCGCGACTTTACCGTCAATGCCATGGCCTGGCATCCCGAGCGCGGGCTTGTCGACCGCTACGACGGCCAGGGTGACTTGGAGCGCAAGCTGATTCGCGCTGTCGGCGATCCCAAGCGTCGCTTTAACGAGGACGCCCTGCGCATGCTGCGTGCGGTGCGCTTTGCCTGCCGTCTGGACTTTATGATTGAGCCCGAGACCAAGCGTGCGCTTGCCGAGTGCGCGCCGCTGCTCGATGCCGTGGCGCGTGAGCGTGTGGGTATTGAGCTCGAGGTCATTCTTTCGACCGGTCACGGGGGAGACGCCATGTTGCGCTACCCTGAGCTCATCTGCGCCGCTGTGCCCGAGTTGGCAGCGGGTCGCGGGTTTGATCAGCGAAGTGTCTATCATGCGTTTAACGTCTACGAGCATATCGCCCGTGTGCTGACGGTGGCAGGGGAGCTGGCGCTGTGCGACGGCGTCGCGCCATCGTCGAGCCTTATGTGGGCGGCGTTTTTGCACGATGTCTCCAAGCCCGAGTGCTTTACGGTCGATCACGCCGGCAGCGGACACTTCTACGGTCATCCCGAGCTCGGCGCCAAGAAAGCGCGCGTCATTATGGATCGCCTGGCACTCTCGCACGACCTGGTGCGCGACGTTTGCCTGCTCATCAAATATCACGATAAGCCGCTGCGCCCCGAGCGCTCCTGCCTGCTCAATATGATGCGCGCGCTTTCGGGTGAGGGCGTCGACACGGCCCGCCTGATTGACGAGCTCATGGACCTCAAGCGTGCTGACACGCTTGGCAAGGCCCCATCGTGCTTCTATTACGTTGAGACGATTGAGGAGATGCGCGCGATGGCGCACGAGCTGCTGAGGGCGGGGGAGCCCTATACGCTCAAGATGCTCGCCATCAACGGCGGCGACCTGATCCGTGCTGGAGTCAAGCCCGGGCCGGAACTGGGGCAGCTTCTCAACTCCGCCCTCGACGCCGTGATCGAAGACAACATTCCCAACGATCGCGAAGCTCTTTTGGTCCATCTCAACTTGAATTAGCTACCTAGTTTACCTGCGTGTTCCATAACCTGCCGACAATTTTTCGGCAATTTGGAATTTCTTCTTGCGCTGACGTTTTTTGTCCCGTAATATATTACCTCGCAGCACGGCAGTGCAGATGTCATGTGGCCCGTTCGTCTAGCGGTTTAGGACGCCGCCCTCTCAAGGCGGAGATCACCAG
>URBP01000002.1 GCA_900546105.1 uncultured Collinsella sp. | reverse complement strand
GAAAAGCGGCTATGGTCGGGGGTATCGAGTCAAACGTAGTAGATGGGCTAGTTTTCTGGCGAGCGCTATCGATTGCTTCCTTGGGGATGGAGGAAAACGCGTCCTTTTGTCCCCGTCAATCTTGAATCGCATCCGTTTTCCTGCGAAAACCTTCGTGTCTCAACTTTGGTGAGACATTTGTCTCACGCTCAAAACCGAATCTGGAACATGTGTCACCTGCCCTAATTGTGTCTCATTCCGTAACTTTAGGCTGATGCAAGGTCTGAGACCGCGAGAAGGGAGACGCGATGAGTAAGTACACGAGGGGTCTCTTGGCGGTGATACTGGCCGTAGTGCTGGTATTGCCAGCCGCAGCATTCGCCATGCTGCCCGAGGCCAACGCCAGGTCCAGCACCGGAATGGACGGACCGACAATGACCGGAAAGGTCGTCGACCCCGACACCAGCGGACGCTGGGAAATCTGGGCGGCCGGTCACAACGGTAACAAAGTAACGACTCAAAACGTCGGCCGAATCTGGACCGACAAGACGGTCAAGAAAGCCGGAGAAAACGAAGCGTCAGATTTTGTGACTACGCTTTCGGCGATGTCCTCGACGTCTAATTCAACCGTGACGGTCACCACGCCGCTCGACATCGTGATGGTGCTGGATGCTTCTGGCTCGATGGATGATCCTATGGGTGGCGGAGATCGCACCAAGCGTATCGATGCGCTCAAGAGCGCTGCCAACTGCTTTATCGATACCATCGCCAAGCAAAACGAGAGTATCGAGGGTGTCGATAGGCAACATAGGGTTGCCATTGTTAAGTTTGCGGGCGAGAAGTCCAACAATATCGGCAACGATAGGTTTGGATGGTACAACTACAATAACACACAGGTAATGAAGGACCTGACCGATTGCTCTGGCGGTAATGTGACTATTCTCCAGAGCACCATTGAGAGGATTCAGCCCGCCGGCGCCACGCGCGCCGACTATGGTCTGCAGCTGGCTGAGGGCATCACTTCTGGTCGCGCGGGCGCCAAGAAGGTCGTTGTGTTCTTTACTGACGGCACTCCAACGAGTGGCAACACGTTCGACTCTGACGTCGCCAACGATGCCGTGAAGGCTGCCAAGAACATGAAGGACAGCAAGGCCACCGTTTATACTATCGGCATCTTTGATGGCGCGGACCCCAGCGCTGGTATCCAGGATTCGGGAAAAAGCAAAAAAGAGAACAAGTTCATGCACGCCGTTTCGAGTAACTACCCCAATGCCACGGCATGGGATACTCATGGCACACGTGCGGAAAACTCCGACTACTATAAGTCGGCGACCAATGCCGAAGAGCTCAAGAAGGTCTTCGACGACATCTCACAAGCCATTACATCGGAGCCGCCTTATCCGACCGAAATCCATAAGGGCTACGACGAGACCAAATCCGGCTACATCACGTTTACCGACGAGCTGGGCGACTTTATGCAGGTCGACGGATTTACCGAAGTCGTCATCAACGGCACGTCGTTTACCAAGGCGAGCAAGACGGTCAACGAAGAAACCAATACCGACACCTACGAGTTCACCGACAAGGCAAAGGACCTGCTCATTACCGTGCAGCGCGCCGGCGACGACAATCCCCAGAAGGGCGATATCGTAACGGTCAACATTCCCGCGTCGTTGATTCCGCTGAGTCACTTTAAGACCGTAGACGGCAAGCTTTCGGTCGATACCGTTAAGCCCATCCAGGTGAAGTATGCCTCGAGCGTGAAGAAGGTCGCACTCGACAACCTGTTTACGCCCGAGAAGGTAGCGGGGCTCAAGGATTACATCGAGCATAATACGACCGTCGTTGACGGCACCAAGACCGTGAACTTCTTTGCGAACAAGTGGAGCGACGGTGCGATGGGCGATACGGTTGCGACCTTTGAACCCGCCGACACCAACCGCTACTACTACTTCCAGAAGCAGACTCCTATTTACACGGATAAGGAATGCACGCAGCCCGCAAAGAATTCGCTGGCAGATACCGGCACCTATTACTACAAGGATAAGTTTGAAGAGCAGGGCGAGAACGGCGAGGCCAAGCCCGCCACCGCCGTCATCGAGTTTATCGGCGGCGACGCCGCGAAGTTCGACGGCGCGATTGTTCCCGATGAGAACGGTAACTTGGTGTTTACTGTGGGAACCGCACGCCTGGCCTTTATCGATGAGCTCCACACCACCAAGGAGAGCGTGGGCGGCAACAAAACCGATACCGCGACCGACGTACTCAATCCCAAGTGGAACAACATATCCGCCAAGGCGACCGCGACGCATGTCAACTCCTACCTGGGCAACAACGGCAAGATCAGCTATAAGTACGACATGACGCCGGTAACGGTGGATACCAAGGATACCAAGGCCGGCTTTGACCTGACCAAGGTACTCGAGGGCCGCGACTGGACGAAGGAGGACACGTTTGAGTTTGGGCTGACGTCCGAGAACGGTGCCCCGATACCCGAGTCCGCGACAGCGCCCGTGACCGCGTCTGTGACCAAGGACGATCTGGACGACAAGGGTAAGGCTGTCATCGACTTCGGCACGATCAAATACACCGAGCCCGGCACGTACGTCTACAGGGTCAGCGAAAAGAACGCCGGGACTACGGTTGACGGCATTGCCTACAGCAAGAACGTCGCGGAGGTCACCGTGACGGTAACGCCCAACAAGAAGGGCGAGCTCAGCGCTGACGTACAGGTGACTTCGGGCGAGACTGAGTTCAAGAACACCTACGCTGCAAATTCCGTCGATTCAAGCGTCACCGACAAGATCAAGGTGACCAAGGTCCTGACCGGACGCGACCTCAAGGCCGGCGAGTTCAGCTTTGAGCTGCGCGAGGGTCTCGGCGAAGACGCGAAGGTTATCGAGACCGTCAAGAATGACGCCAACGGTAGCGTTACGTTCAAGGCCATCAAATACACCGAGATCGGTCAGCACACCTACACGCTGCATGAGGTTAAGGGCAACGCCGGCGGTATTGACTACGATGACGCGGTCTACACCATCGTGACGACCATCGCCGATAATGGCAAGGGCCAGCTGGTTGCCACGCACGAGCTGAAGGACGCCAAGGACGTCAAGAGCATCGAGTTCAAGAACGCCTACACCACGAATGCTACCGAGGCATCGCTTGCGGGTATCAAGAATCTGCAGGTTGACGACGCTCTTACCCCGGCTGATATCACCGGCAAGTTCACCTTTACCGTGACCGGTGAAGAGGGCGCGCCTATGCCTGCGAGCACGAGCGTGCACAACGACGTCGACGGCAAGGTCGACTTTGGCAAGATTACCTTTACGCTCGACGACCTTAACAAGGCTGTGGGCGAGAAGCCCGAGAAGCGCGAGCATACCTTTACCTACACCGTGACCGAGTCCGGTGAGGTCGCTGGCGTGACCAACGACGCTAAGCCGTCGCGCGAGGTTTCCTTCACCGTGACCGATGACGGCAAGGGGAATCTGCGCGTATCCCGCAAGCCGGACGGTGATGCGGCCTTCACGTTCACCAATACCTATAACGTGACGCCTGTCGAGACGAGCGTCACCGAACAGATCACCGCGACCAAGGTCCTGACCGGCCGCGATCTCAAGGACGGCGAGTTCTCCTTCGAGCTCGTCGAGGGCGACAAGGTTGTCGCCACCGGCACTAACGACGCCGAGGGCAACATCACGATGAGCGCCGTGAAGTACACCGAGGCCGGCGAGCACACCTACACGCTGCGCGAGGTCAACGGCGGAACCACCAGCAAGGGCGTCACCTACAGTGATGCCGAGTTCACCATCGTGACTACCATCACGGACAACGGCGACGGCACCCTCAAGGCCGAGCATGTCCTGAAGGGCACCGAGCCCGCCGAGTTCAAGAACTCCTACAACGTGACCCCGCTCGACGCAGAGCTCGACTTTGACCTGAGCAAGGCCATCGACGGCCGCGAGTGGACGGATGGGGACGAGTTCAGCTTTACCATTACCGCCCCCGATGGCGCCCCGCTCCCCGATCCTGCGACCGTAACCGTGAGCAAGTACGATGCGAAGGACGGCATTGCCGCCATCAAGTTCGGCAAGATTCGCTACACGGCCACCGGAACCTACAAGTACGAGATCCGCGAGAACGCAGGCAGCACGGTCGGCATGACGTATGACGCGCATGTCGCAACCGCCGAAGTGACCGTGACCGAGAACGGCGAGGGCAAGCTGACCGCCAATGTCACCAAGAAGGAAAACGGACGCTTCACCAACACGTATCGCACTGAGCTTAACTACACCGCGGTCGGCGGCCTCAAGCTCAGCAAGAGCCTCTCCGGACGTCCTATGACCGAGGGTCAGTTCACGTTTACCGTGACGCCTGCCGACGAGGCTTCGGCCAACGCGCTTGGCCTGCTGCCCGGAGCCAACAACTTCAAGTCCCCTGCGACGGCAGAGGCAACGGTCGGCCTGATCGACATCCTGGCTGGCCATGAGGTCAAGTTTACGCAGGCTGACGCCGGCAAGACCTTCACGTACACCGTAGCCGAGAAGAATGACGGCAAGCCCGGTTACACCTACGACGACGCCGTGCGTACCGTGACGATCGCCGTCGCCGATGACGGTGCCGGTACGCTTACCGCCACGACGACCGTCTCCGGCGGTCCCGAGGGTACGCATACGACGGTCCACAAGAGCGGTGAGAACAAGGTCGAGAGTGCCCTGGTCCCGTTCCACAACAGCTACAGCGCTACGACCAATACGCCTGGTGGTACCGCTGCTCAGGTTGTCGCCACCAAGACCCTGACCGGTCGTCCGATGGCCGACGGCGAGTTCTGGTTCGGCATTGCCTATCAGGGCGAGCTTGTGGGCTACGAAAACCTCAAGCCCAATATCGGCGGGCATGTGAGCTTTGATGCGCTGCACTACGACACCGAGATGCTTGCCAATCTTGAGGCGGCTGGGCTTGCCCATCGTACCGACAAGGACGGTAAGCTTGCCTGGACCATTAACTACACGGCCTACGAAGATTTATTCGGGCTGCCGAATGGCGTTTCCGCTACAACGTGGAGCTTTGGCTTTAAGGTTATCGTCGTCGACAACGGTGACGGTACCCTGACGGCAACGGTCGACTACGGCGGCGTCGAGCCCTTGTTCGAGAACGTCTACGGCGCCGAAGCCGTCGATGCCGCGCTCACCGGCACTAAGAAGCTCCAAGCTGCCGAGGGCCTGACCCCGGCTGACATCACGGGCAAGTTCACCTTTACCGTGACCGCCGACGAGTCTGGTGCCCCGATGCCCGAGCGCACGACCGCAACCAACGACGCGGCTGGCAACGTGGACTTTGGCAAGATCCACTTTACGCTCGAGGACCTCAACCGCGCTCTGGGCGTGACGGACGATGCGACCGATAAGGCCGAGGCCGACGAAGCTGACGAAGCCGAGGCCGACGAGGCAGAGGCTGAAGAGGCCGACACCGATGCCAACGCCGACGAGCCCAGCGACGAGCCCGAGCCCGCAGCCCCCACCGCTCCGCGCTCGCACACCTTTACTTACACGGTGACCGAGTCCGGCAGTGCCCCTGGCGTGACCAATGACACCAACGCCACGCGCAAGGTTTCCTACACCGTGTCTGACGACGGTGCTGGGCATCTGAGCGTCAAGCGCGAAGGCGACGACGGTGCTGCCTTCACGTTTACCAACACCTACGGCGTGGCACCTACCGATTCGTCCGTGACCGATCAGGTCAAGACGGTCAAGCGTCTGACTGGACGCGACCTTGCAGTCGGCGAGTTCACGTTTGAGCTGCTCGAGGACGGTGTGGTTGTCGCCAGTGGCACCAACGACGCCAACGGCAACGTTATGCTGAGCCCGATCCGCTACGAGGCGCCCGGTACGCATACGTACACGCTGCGCGAGGCTTGCCCCAACGCGCTTGGTCTGTACAAGGGCGTCACCTATGACAGCACGACCTACACCGTCGTGGCTACCGTTTCCGACAACGGCGAAGGCGCGCTGACCGCGACGCACAAGCTCGAGGGAACTACCGAGTCGGCTGGCTTTACCAACAAGTATCACGCCATGCCCACGCAGGTTTCCATCGGTGCCATCAAGGTGCTCGAGGGACGTGAGCTCAAGAAGGACGAGTTTAGCTTTAAGCTCGTTGGCGAGGACATCGAGTCTACGGTTACCAACGATGCCGACGGCAAGATCAACTTCGACAAGTTCGAGTACGACGAGCCTGGTACGTACGTCTACACCGTCAGCGAGGTCAAGGGCGACGAGGCCGGTATGACCTACGACAAGTCCGTCTTTACCGTGACCGTCAGCGTGGTCGATGACGGCGAGGGCAACCTCAAGGCGAACGTCGCCTTTACCAAGGGCGACAAGAGCGTCGAGGGTATCGTGTTCAACAACACGTACAAGAAGCCCGAGACGCCCGTGCCGACGCCCGATCCCGGCACGCCCAAGACCGTGACGAACATCGTCAAGACGGTCAAGGGCTTCCTGCCCACCACGGGTGACCAGCAGGCCACCGCACTGCTCATGGCATTTGTTATCGCCATGGCCGGCGTCGGAGCCCTGGTCTGGGGTATCCGTAAGCGCTAGGCACGCTGGCAGCGCCCGGGGCCAAAAGGCCCCGGGCGCTTTTGTGCGTTGGCGAGAAGGGTTCGCCACGAAACCGGCCCATCTACTACGTTTAGTCCCTTACCCTCAACCATGTCAAAAAACGCGAAAACAAAACCGCAGGTAGAACGCCTGCTGTTTTGTTCAAAACGAAGGTATGGTCAGGGGTGTCGAGTCAAACGTAGTAGATGGACCGATTTCGTGGTTGGCGCCGCCAAATGATCCCCCGGGGACGGAGGAAAACGGATCATTTTTGGCTCTGTATGGCTTGTGGGGTGTCGGTGTGACGCCGCTGTTCCAAAACTATGCCGGTTTACGGGGCTGAATCGCGAACCCCCAACCATGCCGATAGTTGCAAGAATAAAACCGCAGGTAGATGAGCTGTCATTTTGCAAAAAACACAAGTATGGATGGGGGTCCTGAGTTTAGCCCCGTAAACCGGCATAGTTTTGAAATGGTATTAAATCGGTGGCAGCCATTTTGCTATGCCGGGGCGGTCAGTCGTTGGGCAACTACCCTCGCAGGTAGGCGATGGCGATCTGCGTGCGGTTGCGCAGGCCCATCTTTGCAAGGATCGAGCTGATGTGGTTGCGCACGGTGCCTTCGCCCATGTAGGCGGTGGCGGCAATCTTCTTGTTGTCGAGGCCGCGGGCGATGAGCTCGGCGACTTCGAACTCGCGGTCGGTTAGGCCGGCAAAGGCTGTGGGCCGGCGGGGCGCGTCGGCTTCGGTGCCCGCCCCATCAAAATCGATATCCTCGATCGCCTTGCCCTCGAGTATGCGTTTGCCGTCCATGACCTGCGCCAACGCTGGCGGAATGGCGGCGACATCGGTCTTGATCAGGTAGCCGCGGGCGCCGAGCTTGAGCGCCGACACAATGTACTCGTCATCCGAGAATGTTGTCAGAAACACCACGCGTGCTGCAGGGTCGCGCTCGAGGATCTCGCGCGCCGCCGATAGGCCGTCGCGTTCCGGCATCTGAATGTCGAGCAGCGCGATGTCGGGCGCGTGTTCGGCGTAAAGCGCGACCGCGTCGTCGCCGTTGGCGCCGGTGCCCACTACCTCGATTTGCGGCTGAGCGCCCAGGATAATCTTGAGCGAATCGACCACTAGGCGGTCGTCGTCGACAACTATGAGCCTCATCGGCCCTCATCTCCTTGCTGTTTGGGAACGGTGGCAAACACACGCCAGCCGCCGGCGTCGGCGCGCGGACCGGCGGTAAAGGTACCGCCAAGCGCCTCGATGCGTTCGCGCATGGAGGCGAGCCCCATGCCCTCCGCGGCGCCGCGGCCGCTTGCTTGGGCCCCGCCCGTGCCGTCGTCGGTAACGATGAGCTGGTAAAACGACGGATGTTCCATGTACCGTACAGTGACGGTTTGGGCGCAAGCGTGGCGCATGGTGTTGGAGAGCGCCTCGCGCAGGACCGCCGCAAAGCAGTTGGCGACATTTGCGGGCGCATGCTCGGCCATAACTTCAAGCTCAATCTGCGGGCCGCCGTCCGAGCGCGCGCCTTCAACAATGCGTTCGAGCTGCACGGAAAGGTCGACGGCGTTGTCGTTGAGCGCATGGACGCTGGCGCGTACGAGCTGGAGCGCCTCGTCAACCGTGCGTTTGACGTCGGCGAAATCGGCGGCGACGCCGGGCTCGTTGGCGTGGACCACGCGCAGGGCTTCGGTTTGAAGCGAGGCGCGCGTGAGCTGATGCCCGACGTTATCGTGGATCTCGCGCGCGATGCGGGCGCGTTCGGCGAGCGTCGCGAGCTCGATTTCGTAGTCCTGGCGATCGGCAAGATCGCGGTTGCGCGCCTCGAGCGCCAGAGCACGTTCTTGCAGCTCGTCGCGGGTGCGGCGCATGCGCTGCTGCTCGCGCTCCAACTGGGCGGTACGTAGTGATAGCAAGGTGGCGGCAACCGAAAGGATGGCGGCCAGCAGGAGTGTTCGAGCGGTAAGCGCGTTGGTGCGAAGGTTCGCGACAAGCGCGCAGGCAAAAGCGGAGCCAATGCCCAGCGCGGGCCAGATGCGTTCACGGCGCACGCGTCGCGCGATGTCATAGAAGGCAAGGGGTGCGAACGGCATAAATGGCGGCACGAAGACGGCAGCGATGATGTAAGCGTAGCTCGCGGCCTCGCTTGCACGGCAGGCGCGGTTTCCCTGTGCGACTTCGGCCAGTGAGGTGGCAATAACGCCAAGGCAAAACGCCGCGACCAGGCGAGCGTCCACAGCAAGGCCCATAGCGGCCGCAATGCAGCACGCCAGCACGATCGATTTGTCGAAAAGCCTGTTCATACGGGTATTGTACGCGAACCCGCGCGTGGTGGAGGAGCCGCCCACGCAACCGTGACATTCCTCCCGTGCGGCAAAGCGGGGGCGTCGGCGGACCGCACGGCCAAGCCCCGCACTCGTGACAAAGCTCACTGGTGCGCGCCGCCCGCTCCTGCGATGATGCAATCGTACCGGGCCGCAAGCAACAGAAGGGCCGCCTCATGACAGACATCGTCCACGTCGAAAACCTCGTCAAGCGCTACGATGACCTTATTGCGCTCGACCACTTTAACCTGAGCATCGCCCCCGGCGAGATCTTTGGCCTGCTGGGCCCCAACGGCTCGGGCAAAACCACGTCCATCAACTGTATCTTGCAGCTGCTTGCCTACGACAAGGGCACCATTGAGCTGTTCGGCGAACCCATGACGCCCGCTCGCTACGACCTCAAGCGCCGCATCGGCGTGGTCCCGCAGCAAGTGGCGGTGTTCGACGAGCTCACCGTGCGTGAGAACATCGACTATTTCTGCAGTCTCTACGTCAACGACCGCAAACGTCGCCGCGCGCTGGTGGACGAGGCAATCGACTTTGTCGGCTTGGGCGACTTTACCAAGTTTCGCCCCGGCAAGCTCTCGGGCGGCCTGGCGCGTCGCCTCAACATCGCTTGCGGTATCGCGCACAAGCCCGAGCTGATCTTTTTTGACGAACCCACGGTGGCGGTCGACCCGCAGAGCCGAAACGCCATCCTGGAGGGCATCTGCCGCTTGCGCGACGAAGGCGCCACGGTGGTGTATACCAGCCATTACATGGAGGAAGTCGAGCAGATCTGCAGCCGCATCATGATCATGGACGGCGGGCGCGTGCTGGCGCAGGGCACCAACGACGAACTCAAGCGCATGATTCAGATGGGCGAGAAGATCGTGATCGAGGTCGGCGAGGTGCCGAGCGCGGCGCTCGGTGCCGTCGCGAGTCTGCCGCATGTCCTGGACCTGTCGGCGACGGCGGGCCAGCTCACGTTTTCGTGCGAGGCGAGCCCGCATAACCTGACGGACATTCTCGATGCGCTGCGTTCGCATGACGTGGCGCTCGGCCGCATTTATTCCGAACCGCCGACCCTCAACGACGTGTTCCTCGAGATCACCGGCCGCGAGCTGCGCGACTAGGGGGCGGCCATGTTCAACACCATCATCACCACGGTCAAGACGCTGCTGCGCCGGCCGAGTACATGGGTCTGGGGCGCGATCTTTCCCATTGCGCTTTCAACGATGTTCATGTTTATGTTTGCGAACCTCAGCTCCGACGGCAAGATCGACCCGGTGCCGGTTGCCATCGTGGCGGACGAGGCCTGGGACGCTTCGACCTTTAAGGACGTGGCGGCTTCGCTTGCCAAGGAGGGCGACGATCAGCTGCTCGATGTGAGCGAGTGCGAGGATGTGGACGCCGCGAACCGTGCGCTCAAGTCCGGCAAGGTCGCGGGCATCTACACGGTCGATGCCGCGGGCACACCCAGGCTCACGCTGCTCTCGAGCTATGACGGCTCGCGCGCCTCGTCGGTGCTTACCGACCGCAGCATCCTTGAAACGGTGGCAAGCTCGTATACGCAAAATGCCGAGCTCATGGCCCAGATTGCTCAAGATGACCCGGCGGCGCTCGCCGACCCGGAGGCGGTTGCGCGCGCTCTGTCGCTCGAGGGCGGAACCCGCCGCGTGAGCCTGACTCGTGCCACGCCCGATGGCACGGTCATCTACTATTACGCGCTTTTTGGCCTGGTCGCGATGATGTCTGCCGAGTTTGCCGCCTTGAGCGTCGTCGATTTGCAGCCCAATCTGTCCGGCCTCGGCGCGCGCCGCTGCGTGGGCGGTCTTTCCAAGACGGCGTCGCTGCCCGGCATTTTTGTCGGCTCGTGGCTGGTTTCCTTTGCATCGATGGCGGTTGCGATCGGCTACGTGCGCCTGGTCGTGGGCGTCGACTTTGGCGAGCGCGAGGGGTTGTGCCTGCTGGGCGGGGCTGCATCCGCGCTTGCCGCCACGGGCCTGGGGCTTTTTGTGGGCACGCTTCCCGTTAAGGGCGGCAAGGCATCCAAGTCGGGCATCCTCACGGGCTTTGCCACCACGTGCGCCCTGTTCGCCGGCCTCTACGGCGAGCCGGCGATGGCACTTGCCGACGACGTCGCCCGCGCTTGTCCGGTCGAGTGCTGGCTCAACCCCGTCAAGCTCATCTGCGACATGTTCAATCGCCTGTATTTCTTTGAGGACCTGGGGCCCTTCGCTGTTCGCGCCGGCGCGCTCGTCCTGATGGCCCTGGTGTTTGTCGCCGCCGCTACGCTGATCTTTGGAAGGAGCCGCTATGAGCACCTTTAAGACCGCGCTTCGCATGGCACTCGCGCACCCGTTCTACCTGCTCATCTATACGGTGTTCATTTCGCTCATGGGCGTATTCATCGCGGCTTCGGTGAGCTGGAACTCGTCGCAGCTCACCGAGTACAAGCCCTACGACACCAACGTGATCGTGGTCGACCGCGACAATAGCGACCTTTCGCGGGCGCTTACCAAGCACCTGGGCTCACGCTTTGACCTGGTCACGGGCATCGGCGACGACGCGTACGACCTTGCGGACGCGCTCGCCAAGAGCAACAGCGCCAAGGGCAGTGCCGATTGCGTGTTCTTTATCCCGGAGGGGTTTGAGGACGATCTTGTTGCAGCCGCCCGTGCGGGGGAGGCCCTGCCCAAGCTCGACGTGACCTACGGTTCCGGCACCATGGCGGCGGCGCTCTCGTCTGCCGAGGCCTCGCGCTGGATCTCGCTTGCGGGCGCTGCGGCGGCGCTTGAACCCGCTGCCTCTAACGGTGACGTCGCCAAGGCGGCCGAGCATGCCGCCGCAAAACGCGCGGAGGTCCAGATCGAGCAGGTTAAGGTTTACTCGACTGCCGCCGCCACTCTCGAGTCGTACTTCAACTTTGGCGCGTACGCGATTATCTCGTCGGTCATCGTGTCGGTGGGGCTGGTGTTCTCGGGCATGAACGAGCCCGAGCGCGTGCGCCGCATGGATGCTAGCCCGGTCTCTGAGCGCCAGCGCTCGCTCGCTGTGTTCGCGGCCGCCGCCGTGCTCACCGTCTGCATCTGGCTCGTGTCGAGCATGATGGGCGTCGTGGGCTTTGCCAGCGCGGTTGTCGAGGTCGGCGTGGGTCGCGTGTGCCTAGCGCTGGCGGCAACGTTTGCCCTGGCGTGCACGCCGCTGGCCGTTGGCTTTGCCCTTTCGAGCCTGGGCGCGCGCGAGGAGCTGCTCAACGGTGTGGGCAATCTGCTCGGCATGCTCATGACGTTTTTGGGCGGCGCCTGGATGCCGCTTTCGATGATGGGCTCGGCCGTGCAGACGGTGGCGCACTTTGTGCCGACGTTTTGGGTGAACGACGCGATCGGCAAGGCGCTTGCCTCTGATTTGACGTCTACCGTGCTGGGCGACATCGCCTGCGACCTGGGCGTCACGGTGCTCTTTGCCGCTGCCATCGCCGCCGTAGGCCTGGCTCTCGCACACGCCAAATCCCGCGCCTAGCCACCTAGCCATTGGGGACAGTCTTTGCCGATTCGCCGGCAGGGCTGGCAGGGACTGTCCCAATATGTCGGCACTTGGGGACGCTCCTTTCCTGCCGGCACTCATTGGGGACAGACTTAAATGAGCGATTTCACTCATTTAAGTCTGTCCCCAATGAGTAGGTTGGAAAAAAGCCGCGCACGTCGCTTAAAAATAGTTCGCCCGGGTTTACTATTAGCCTAGAAAGTAGCAGGTGGCTAACAACGGGGGATAAGATGGCGGCAAAGCGAGCCTACGTCCAGGTCAGCGGGCTTAAGAAACACTACGGCGACGGCGATGCACGCCTGACGGTGCTCGACGGCATCGATACGTCCATCAATCGCGGCGAGATCTGCGTCATGCTGGGGCCCTCGGGCTCGGGCAAGTCGACCTTTCTCAACCTGATCGGCGGCCTGGAGGATGCCGACGGCGGCTCCATCATGGTGGACGGCTGCGATCTCACGGCGCTCAAGCCCGCCGATCTGGGCGAGTACCGACGCCGCGAGCTGGGCTTTGTCTTCCAGTTCTACAACCTGGTGCCCGACCTTACCATCAAGGAAAACATCGAGGTCACGGCGCACCTGTCCAAAAAACCGCTCGACGTCGACGGTCTGCTGCGTTCGCTGGGCCTCTACGAGCACCGCAACAAGTTTCCGCGCCAGGTCTCGGGCGGCCAGCAGCAGCGCTGCGCCATCGGCCGTGCGCTCGTCAAAAATCCGGGCCTGCTGCTGTGCGACGAGCCCACGGGCGCGCTCGACTACAAGACATCCAAGGAAATCCTGCAGCTCATGGAGGACGTCAACCGCACCTACGGCTGCACCATCATCATCGTCACCCACAACGCCGCCATCGCGCGCATGGCCAATCGCGTGCTGCGCCTGCGCGACGGGCGCATCGTCGAGGACGAGCTCAGCGAGTCGCCCGTCGCGGCCGCCGAGCTCGATTGGTAGGCGGCGCCATGACACCTCTCGCAAAACGACTCCCGCGCGAGCTGCGCCGCAATATCGGCAAGTACCTGGGCATCTTTTTGCTTATGTGCGGAAGCATCGCCCTCACGTCGGGCTTTTTGCTCGCGGCGCATTCCATCGGCTGCCTCATTGACGACATGCGCGATGCGTACACGATCGAGGACGGCCGCGTGACTACCTCCTTCGAGGCCACCAAAGATCAGCTCAAGGCTGCCGAAGACGCGGCTGAGGACGTCGGCGGCGTTACGTTCTACAAGAACTTCTCTATCGACGCCATCATCAAAAAGGCGGCTGGCGACGACGGCACCAAGCGCACCCTGCGCACCTACGCGCATCGCACCAAGGTTGACATTGCGTCCTACTGCGAAGGCAGACAGCCCAAGACGGACGATGAGGTGGCAATCGACCGTGTCTTCGCCACCAACAACGACCTCGCCGTGGGCGATAAGGTCGAGCTTGAGGGCCGCACCTACACCATCTGCGGCATCATGACCCAGCCCGATAGCCAGGCGCTGTTCCTCGACAATTCGGACTTTACGGTGAACACCATCTCGTACGGCGTGGCCGAGGTCACCGACGCCGGCTTTGCCGCGCTTGAGGACGCCGGCGGCGCGCCTGCCTACACCTACTCCTTCACCTTTGCCGATCGCGATCTCCCCACCGCGGATCGCATCGATGCGGAGCAGGATATGGTCGAGGCGCTGACCGATGCCGATGCGCGCATGGACGACCTGATCGATGCCGATTCCAATCAGGGCATTGGCTATGCGCGCGACGACGTGGACGGCGACTCCATGATGTGGATGACGTTGCTCGACATCATCATCGTGATCATGGCGTTTGTCTTTGTGGTGCTCACCGACGCCACCATCGAGGAGGAGAGCGCCATTATCGGCACGCTGCTCGCCAGCGGCTATCGCCGTCGCGAAATCGTGCTGCACTACCTAGCGCTTCCCGCCATCGTAGGCGTGGCCGCGGCGCTACTGGGCACCGTTCTCGGCGTTGCGTTCTTTACCGAGCCCATGCGCGGTCTCTACTACGGCTCGTACAGCCTGCCGCCCTTCCAGGTGTACTGGAGCTGGGAGATCTTTGTGAAGTGCGCCGTGGTTCCCGCCGCCGCGCTCATTCTCATCACGCTGGTGGGCCTGCTTCGCAAGATGGGCAAGACGCCGTTGCAGTTCCTTCGTCACGAGGCGAGCGGCAAATCGGGCACCAAGCGCGGCCTGCAGCTGCCGGAGCGCATGGGCTTTGTCTCGCGCTTCCGCCTGCGCGTCTTCCTGCGCAACCTGGGCAACTTCGCCACGCTCTTCGTGGGCATTGCATTCGCCTCGCTGCTGCTGCTCTTTGGCCTGGCGATTTTGCCCACGATGACGCACTACGCGGACAACCTCGAGACGAGCCTGGTCGCCGAGCATCAGTACACACTCAAGGCGCCGCTGGAGCTCGAGGGCACTGCCGAGGAGCGCGAGCAGTGGTCGGCGCTCGAGCGCTTGCAGTCGATTGACGGCGCGCTGCTCTCCGCCGCCCAGGATGCCGATGACGAGTTTGACGACGCGGCCGATGCGGCGCAGACGGCAGCCGATGCCGCGACCGCATCTCCGTCTGCCGAGAGCCTGACTGCAGCGCAGGATGCGCTTGCTAAGGTCAAGGACAAGAAGGATGCGCTCTACGCACGCCTCGACGATCTTGCCGATGCCCTCGGCTGCGACCGCGATGAGGCCATCGACCTGATCGACAAGGCCTCTAAGATCGACACCGACAACGACGACATTCACCCGATCAACACGACCGACAACGGCGCGGGCGCAATCGCGCAGGCCGAGAAATATGCCGTTTACCAGCTGCAATACGACCGCGGCGATGGTAATGGCGAGGAGACGATTTCCGTCTACGGCATTTCATCTCATTCGCGCTATTGGAAAGACCTCAACGTCGGCGACGGGCGCGTCGTCTTTGGCGGCGGTCTGCTCGATAAGTTTGGCTGGAGCGAGGGCCAGAAGGTCGAGCTTCGCGACAAGTACGAGGCTCGGGATTATTCTCTTGAGTACGCGGGTAAGGACTGCATCTGGGGTTCAAAGTCGGACATGAATATCTATATGAGCATCGATGACTTTAACGAGCTGTTCGGCAACGACGCCGCCTACTTTAACGGCTATGTGAGCGACGAGAAGCTCGACCTCGATGCTCGTTACTTTGCCGGTGACACCACGCCCGACGACATGCGCGCCGTGGGTGACCAGTTCATCGGCATGATGAGCAAAATGATCGGCATGATGGTCGGGCTCGCGGTGTTTATCTTCCTGCTGTTTATGTACCTGCTGACCAAGGCGGTGATCGACCACAGCGCCCGTTCGATCAGCTACATGAAAGTCTTTGGCTATCGCGATAGCGAGATCTCGCATCTGTACATCCGCTCGATCACGCTGTGCGTGGCGGTGTCACTCGTGCTGAGCCTGCCCGTGATCATTGGCTCGCTGACCGCGATTTTCCGCTCGATGCTGCTCGCCTACAACGGCAATATCGAGATCTACGTGCCCGCTTGGTCCATGGCTGCATGCGTCGGCATCGGCTTTGCGACCTACCTGGTCGTGGCGCTGCTACACACGCGCTCCATCAAGCGCGTCAGCCTGGCCGAAGCCCTCAAGGTGCAGGAGTAGTCATCGGGGACAGTCTTTGCCGATTCGCCGGCTCGCTGGCCGGGCGGCAAGCACTCATTTAAGTCTGTCCCCAATGAGTGCCTAGCGACTCGGCGTTGCGCTTGACTTCAACCCCACTTCAACGGGTACCATCCTCTATGTCTGTAACGCCATATAGACCGAGGGGATAGATCTATGACCGCAACCGCACCCGCAGCACCGGCAAAGGTGTACTTCACCAACCTGCGCACGCATGCTCGCGAGAGCCAGCTCGACAAACTCAAACGCCTCATTCGCCGCGCCGGCATTGAGCAGATCGACTTCGAGAACAAGTTCGTCGCTATCAAGATTCACTTTGGCGAGCTGGGTAACCTGAGCTTTCTGCGCCCAAACTACGCCCGCGCCGTCGCAGACGTCGTGAAGGAGCTGGGCGGCAAACCCTTCCTCACCGACTGCAACACGCTCTATGTGGGCAGCCGCAAAAACGCGCTCGAGCACATCGACACCGCCTACCAGAACGGCTTTACCCCGTATGCCACGGGTTGCCAGATCATCATCGCCGACGGCCTCAAGGGCACCGACGAGGCGCTCGTTCCGGTCGAGGGCGGCGAGTACGTGCGCGAGGCCAAGATCGGTCAGGCGCTCATGGACGCCGACATTGTGATCAGCCTCACCCACTTTAAGGGCCATGAGCAGGCCGGCTTTGGCGGCGCCATGAAGAACCTGGGCATGGGCGGCGGCAGTCGTGCTGGCAAGATGGAACAACATGCCGCCGGCAAGCCGAACGTCGCGACTGAGCACTGCGTTGGCTGCCGTGCCTGCGAAAAGATCTGTGCGCACAACGCCATCTCGTTTGACGATACCCGCGAGCGCGAGCTTGCCAACGGCAACGCCCGCACGGTGCACGTGGCCGCCATCGACCACGATCGCTGCGTGGGCTGCGGACGCTGCATTGCGGCGTGCAACCAGGACTGCATCAAGCCCGACTATGATGCCGCGGCCGACGTACTCAACTACAAGATCGCTGAGTACACGAAGGCCATTGTTCAGGACCGTCCGAGCTTCCACATCTCGCTCGCCATGGACATCAGTCCCAACTGCGACTGCCACCCCGAAAACGACACGCCTATCGTTAACGATATCGGCATGTTCGCGAGCTTCGACCCGGTCGCTATCGATCAGGCCTGCGCCGATGCCGTCATGGCATCCGAGCCGCTGCCCAACACCGAACTCACCGATAGCGCGGCCAAGATGGAGCATAACCACGAGCATCTGGAGGGCGAGCAGGCCAAGGACCCCTTCTGCATCACGCATCCCGACACCGACTGGCGCGCGTGCATCGCGCATGCCGAAAAGATCGGCCTGGGCACGAGCAAGTATGAGCTCATCGAGGTCAAGTAGCACCTGTCTATTGGACATATCAAGCGCTTTTGTAGCGCAACGTTAGCAAAAGCCGCCCGTGAGCACAGCGCTTGCGGGCGGCTTTCCGGAAGTATGCGGCAAATTTCGAGACCGCCGAGCACACGACATTTTTTGGCAACAAAACCCCTGATAAATTGTTGGTAAAACTGCGGTCTGGTCGGCAGTTCCAGATTTTGCCGCATACTTCCGAAAATAGGGGGTTAGATAAATCCCCAGACGCCGCTTTTTCCCTAAAAATTCCTATCGAGGAAGTCGTCGACCGTATTCCAGTAGAGCTCGGGGTCAACTTGCGCACTCTTGGCGTGGGTGGCGCCATGGATGGTGAGCTTTTGCTTGACCTTGCTGGCGCACGCGTCGTAGTTTTGGTCGAGCATGCTGTACGGCACAAAGGTGTCCTGGTCGCCGTGGATAAACAGCATGGGAACCGTCGCGTGTTTGAGTTGCTCTACACTGCTTGCCTTATGGAAGTCGTAGCCCGCGCGCACGTTGCACACCAAGTTTGCTACATCGAGCAAGGGAAAGCTGGGCAGCCCAAATACATCCTTGAGCTGCAGGGAAAACTCGTCCCAAACACTCGTATAACCGCAGTCCTCGATGATGCATTTCACGTTGGACGGCAGAGATTCCCCCGCGACGTCCATGGCGGTTGCCGCACCCATCGACTCGCCAAAGACCAGGATGCGCGCCTTGGGATCGGCCGCAACAATCCGCCCGATCCACGCGACGACATCGAGTCGCTCGGGCCAGCCCATGCCGATGTAGTCACCGCCGGAACGCTCGTGGGCGCGGGCGGCGGGTGCGAGTACGTTCATGCCGCGGTCGTGGAATCGCTTGACGTATCGGGCCATACCGATGGGCTCGTTGGTATATCCATGCAGGCAGACGGCGTAGTCGTGCGTGCTCTCCGACGCAGCAAAATACCAGGCGGCAAGCTCGGTCCCGTCATCTGCGGTGAGGCTGCTGCTCTCGCGATTCTCTTTAAACCACGCCCGCGCCTCGGTTCCCTCGGCATCCGGCTGCTCACTTTCTTTGCCGTCCTTGCCGTCCTGCATCATCTTCATGGTGTATGGCGCGCGGGGATTCAGCGCGAAGTCAAACAGAAAGTTGCCGGCAAATCCGAGCAGCGCAATGACAACCACCAGCGCAACGACGCCGGCTATCTTGAGCTTTCGATGGGAACGTGCGTTTTGAGACATAAGAAGCTTTCCTATAAGATGTTAATACATCAACATTTAATGCAAGCGCATTATGGACGTTCACCGTTGATGCGTCAACAGGCAAAGAATGGGTAAACAAAGGGTCACGTATGGTGCAAATTTCGCACGCACCCAGACGCTTTGATATAGTGTTGAGAACTCTTTACGTTGGAGGATGTAACCGGCATGTCCGATTCGAGCGACAGTTCCAAGCCGCGACCCAAGGCCGCGGCCGTTCCGCACTACACGGTGGGCGAGGAGATTATGAACTCCGTCACCCATGGTGTCGGCTGCTTGCTGGGTATTGCGGGTCTGGTGCTCCTGATCGTATTCGCTGCACTGCGCGGCGGTGGCCCGGCCCACATGGCCGCGGCAATTGTCTATGGCGTCAGCATCATCCTCGAATACCTAGCCTCCACGCTCTACCATGCGATTCAACCCGCGCGCGCCAAGCGCGTGTTTCGCATCATCGACCACAGCTGCATCTACCTGCTCATAGCCGGCAGCTATACGCCGTTTTGCCTCATCACGCTCGCAAACGACGGCGGCGCTGCGCTGTTCTTCGCCGTATGGGCCATCGCCATTATCGGCATCGCCCTCGAGTGCTTTATGCGCGAGCGCCAGCCGCACTGGGTAAGCGGCCTGGTCTACCTGCTGATGGGCTGGCTCGTTGTCTTTAAGCTGCCCGAGCTCGTGTCGCTGCTCAACCCCGTGGCACTTGCCCTGCTCGCTGTCGGCGGCGTGTGCTATACCGTGGGCGTGCCGTTCTACATCGCCAAAAACGTGCGCTATCTGCATAGTGTGTTTCACCTGTGGGTGCTCGCCGGCAGCATCTTCCAGTTCATGGCGGTGATTCTCTTCGTAATTTAGCGACCACGCCTGCGCGCCCGCGTCCTCGTTTGGGCGCCGGTGCAATTGCCGTATCCGTCATCAACGTTTTGACCTGACGTCCCGAATCTTGGAGGTTCGAGAAACTCCCGATGGACATAACCATCTCCCTTATCACTACCCTCGTTTTGACCCTCATCAACGGCTACTTCTCTATGTCCGAGATGGCGCTCACCACGGCCAAGCGCGCCGTGCTGGAGCATGAGGCCGAGGAAGGCGACAAGCGCGCCGAGCGTGCCATTAAGTTGGCTGCCGACTCCGACCAGCTGCTCGCCACCATCCAGGTCGCCATCACGCTCGTGGGCTTCGCCTCGTCCGCCGTTGCCTCGACGAGCCTGTCCGACCCGCTCGCCACGTGGCTCATGAGCTTTGGCATCGCGCCGCTCTCCGCCATCGCGCGCGGCCTGGCGCCGGTCATCATCACCGTCGCCGTCGCCTTTGTGTCCATCGTGATCGGCGAGCTCGTGCCCAAGCGCATCGGCCTTGCTAACGCCGAGGGCGTATCCAAGCAGGTCGTGGGACCGCTCTCCGTATTCCAAAAGATCGCCCGTCCGCTCGTGTGGCTGACTGGCGCTTGCTCCGATGGCCTGGCCCGCATCTTGCGTATCAAGAGTGCCGATGACCGCCAGAACGTCTCGGAGGAAGAAATCAAGTACATGGTCTCGGAGCAGGACGACCTGCTCGACGAGGAAAAGCGCATGATCCACGAGATCTTTGACCTGGGCGACACCGTTGCCCGCGAGGTCATGGTGCCGCGCGTGGACACCACCATGTGCGAGGACGACGAGACGGTCGCCGACGTGTTGTCCACCATGCGCCAGACCGGCTTCAGCCGCATCCCCGTCTATCACGAGGATCCCGACAACGTCGCGGGCATCGCGCACATCAAGGACCTGATCCAGCCCGCGCTCGACGGCAAGGGCGACCAGCCCATCGCCGACTTTTTGCGCGACGCCACCTTTGTGCCCGATACCAAGGACATCCTGCCGCTGCTGTCCGAGATGCAGACTTCGCACGACCAGATCGTGGTCGTCGTGGACGAGTACGGCGGCACGGCCGGCATCATCACCATCGAGGACATCGTCGAGGAGATCGTCGGCGAGATCGAGGACGAGTTCGATCCCGACAACAAGTACCTCACGCGCCTCTCGCGCCGTGAGTGGCTCGTCGATGGGCGTTTTTCGTGCGATGACGCGATTGAGCTTGGTTGGCCGCTCGAGGAAAGCGATGATTATGAGACCATCGCCGGCTGGATTTTGGAGCTTTGCGACTCGGTGCCCGACATCGGAGAGGTGTTTGAGGTCGCGGGGTACAAGTTCAAAGTGCAGTCGATGCGTGGCCAGCGCATCTCGCTCATTCGCGTGATCGCTCCGGCCGAAACCGATAAGAAGGATTCCGAGTCTTCGGCAGAGAAGCCGGCGGCGTCGGGTGCGGGCTCTGTGGATCCGCACGATGGCGACGAGTAGGACAAGGAAGAGTAGGGGAGAGTTATGGCAGGCCTGTTCAACATCCTTAAGGTCACCGTCAGCGAGGACAAGATCTGTGCGCATGTGCTGGTGAACCCCGGCATGCCGCTCATGACCTCGGAGGACATCGAGGCCACGGCGCGCGTGTACTACCTGGTGCCCGCGATTGCCAAGCATCTGTGCCTGGGCGATTCCGGTCGCGAGTTCCAGGACTGCATGGGCCAGACCGAGCTTTGCCACCTGCTGGAGCACGTGACGGTCGAGCTCATGAACGAGACCGGTCTTGCCGGCAGCATCTCGTGCGGTCGCACGCGCGTGAGCGAGCATGACGAGCGTGTCTTTGAGGTCGAGCTTTCGTGTCCCGACGACGCGCTGGCCATTGGCGCGCTGTCGTCGGCGACCTTTATGATGGACTGGGCGTACCTGCACGCCGATCAGCCGGCCCCCGACGTGGAAGGCACGGTCGCGGGTCTGCGCAACCTGGTGCTGGGCATGCGTGCCGAGGCCGAGGGCAAAGATCCGCACGAGGCCGTCGCCGTCGCGAACGGCGAGGACGTGGCCGAGGATGCGTCCGAGGACGACGCTCCTGCCGACGCCGGCGCTGAGCCCGTTGCCGAGGCGCCTGCTGAGCCCGAGTCTGCGGAGCCCCAAGGCGTCCCGAGCTTTGACGACGAGCCGCAGATGCCAATCGATACCGAGGGCGCGGTCGTCGAGAACCACGAGGCCTCCGCGGCCGTCTTTGGCGGTGCGGCAACGGCTCCGTCCGGCTCGGCGCACGAGGGCAGCCTGCCGCTCGTCGATGGCGCCGGCGAAGACCCGGCCGCCACGGTGGCCATGCCGGTTGCGCCTCAGGAGTAGGCTCACTCGCTTATCACCATCATGTACCTGCGCCTTTACCGTACGCAGATGAGCGTGACGGCAAGTGTTGCGCTGCGGGTATAATGGACAGCATTCAAACGGTGGGCATCGAGGTGCCCGCAGGAGAGGAATGATCATGGGAAAGACTTTCAGCTTTGTCTCCGGTGCGCTCTTTGGTGCTGCCGCCGGCGCTATCATCGGCGTTGCTCTGGCCCCGCGCTCGGGTGCCGAGACCCGCGCCATGGCCGCCGATATCGCCAACGATGCCTGGGACAACATGCGTGACACCTACGAGCACAGTGCCGAGGAGGCTCGTGCCGCGGTCAACGACTTTGGTCCGATGGTCGACGCCAAGACCGATGACCTGCGCGCCAAGGTCGACCTGGCCCGCGAGCGCATGGACCAGCTTCGCGAGCAGCTCAACGACGCCATCTCGGGCGGCAACGTGACGCCCGCTGCTGACGTCGTGGTCGAGAACGTCGCTGAGGCCGACACCGAGGCCACGGAGCCCTCGACCGAGGCATAATGCGCGCAGGGGATTTTGTCGGCGTCAAGGTTTATCGCAAACCTGCCGAAGACAAGCGCACCAAAAAGGACGGCACGCCGCGCAGCCCTAAAAAGCTCGGCAAGATTCACTTTCCCGTCTTTACCCCGGGCGGCACGCGCGTGGTGGGCTTTATGGTCCGCCAGTCCGATATCGCGGGTATGATCGAGCGTCCCGACCGCTTTGTGGCGCTCGATGCCATCGGCGTCTATGAGGGTGCTGTCGCGGTCGACGACGTCAAGGGCACCTACGATGCCGCCGCGGCCAAGCGCCTCGATATCAACCTGGACGATTGCATCATCTGGGTCGGCATGGACGTGCGCACGGAATCGGGCGATGTCGTGGGCTACTGCTCGGACGTTGAGTTCAAGCCGCGCTCGGGTATTGTGCAGATGTTCTACGTGACCGCCGGTGCCGCTTCGAGCGTGTTGGTGGGCGACACGCAGGTGCCGCCGACGATGCTGCGCGGCTACGAGAACGGCGCGATGATTGTCTCGGACGAGGTCAAGGCGCTCGGGTATTCGGGCGGCGCGGCCGCCAAGGCTGCCGAGGCCAGTGTCGTGGTAGGCGATAAGGTCAAGAAGGGCGCCAAGGTGCTCGATGACAAGGGATCGGTCGCCGTGGACAAGGGCAGTCGTGCACTGGGCAAGCAGCTCGGCAAGACGCGCGGTATGTTCAAGGCCTTTAAGGACGAATATCAAAAGGCGAGCGGGGGCTCGTCAAAAGCTAGTAAATAGCGACGTACCACATGATGGGAGGCAAGCCGGAGACCTGTTGCTCCGGCTTGCTGTGTTTATGGGGGAGGGCACATGCGCCAAAACGGATCCTATTCACACGGGCACTCGGGTGCGCGCCCGACGGCGCGCCGCGACCTGGGGCAGCTGCCCGGCGGTCAGCGCAAGCGCCGCCGTAAGCCCGGCGCGATGTATCTCAACCATAGCCGCGGGTTTAGCGACCGCAGCGCCCGCATCGGCAACAACCGCACGCCCCGTCGCCCGTCTCGCCTGCCCTACGCGCTCATCGCCGTGGGCTGCGCGCTCGTACTGTTTATCGCTGCCGTCGTGGGCTACGTTAACCGCAGCGTGGATGTCGTCCTCAACGGTCAGCAGACCGCGGTGCGCGTTGGCTCTACGTTGCAAAATCTCATCGACGATCAGGAACTGACTGATACCTTCGACGCCGGCGATTTGCTGGCCGTCGACGATAGCGTGCTTACCCGCCATGGCGGCGAAAAGCTGTCGGTAAAGGTGGACGGCAAGCGCGTGAAGCAGAGCAAGTGGAAAAGCCACGAGCTTACGGGCGGCGAGAAGGTGACGGTCAAAGACGGCCGCGACACGTACGAGAAGCACGAGGTCCAGGCAACGGTTATCGAGCCAAAGCTTAAGGTCGAGGGCACGGGTGCCATTGAGTATGTCAAAGCCTGGGGTGTTCAGGGCCGCTCCGAGGTATGGGTCGGCGAGCAGTCGGGCAAGACGCAGGACCGCGGCGAGGTCGTGCCCGCCACCGACTGCGTAGTCGAGTGCGCAAGCGTAGCGCCCAAGGGCAACGAAAAGTACGTGGCCCTGACATTTGACGAGGGTCCGAGTAGTGCGACCAAGCAGATCTTGCAGGTGCTCAAGGAAAAGGGCGTCACGGCGACGTTCTTCCTTTCGGGCGATGCCGCGGAAGCCTCGCCCGCTACTGCCAAAGCGATTGTCGATGCCGGGTGCGAGATCGGCTCCAACAGCTACAGCGATGATTCGCTCAAGGGCGAGGATCGCGAGACGGTGCGCAAGCAGATCACGAAGGGCACCGAGGCGATTAAGTCGGCGACCGGCGTCGAGACGATGTTGCTGCGTGCCCCCCACGCCGCGTTTGACGAGCAAAACTGGATCGATTCGATGGACCTGGTGTCCGCCGTGGTTTCGTGGAATATCGATTCGGGCGACTGGCTGCTCAACGGCGCTGACGAGCAAGTATCGACCGTGCTCGACTCGGTGACGCCGGGCAATATTGTGCTGCTCACCGATAGCGATGAGTGCGCCGAGCAGACGCTCGAGGCGCTGCCGCAGATTATCGATGGCCTTGTCGCCGACGGCTACAAGATCGTGACGCTCAGCGACCTGGTCAAGACGGACACGGCATTGAGCAAAAAGCTCACCTCGCTCACCAAGGTTTCCATGCCCAAAAACGCTGTGTTCCCCCAACTTCCCGAGGACGACGACACCACGGACTAGTCATGTAAGAACGTCCCCAATGACTATGTCACGGATACGTCAGTGTTTGGTATGCCTGCAATGTGCAGCGCATAAATTCGGTGCCGCAGCGCGATGCTGATGCTATAGTTACTGCGGTTAATGAGGGTCAAGAGAAAGGTTACAGGTGAAATCCAAACCTCGACCATACAGTCGATGACCCCATGCAGGTGCTTTCTGCGCGTGCACGGGGTGTGAGCGCCGAGCGGCGTGCCGCCCGCGCATGCGTATACATGTCTAAAAGTCCACGGATTGCGTGCCGGCATGGTCACGCGGTCCGCAGGAATAATGATGGGGAGCACCATTGAATTATCTGAGTGAGATGCTCAAATTGCCGGTCTTGGACGTCGATGGCGAAAAACTCGGCGTTGTGAACGATTTTGGCATTGCAACCGGCGAAGTTTTTCCGCACGTGACGTCCCTCGCGTTCCGTGGTCCCGGCAAGACGCCGTTTATGATCAGCTGGCGCAAATGGGTCGACCGTATCGACGAGACGGGCGTGCACCTTAAGACGTCGGCCACCGAAATCCGTTTTTCGTACCTGCAGCCGACTGAACTCTTGCTCGCGCGCGACGTGCTCAACAAACAGATTGTCGACACGCAGGGCATGAAGGTCGTGCGCGTCAACGACATCAAGTTCTCCATGTCGGGCGAAAATCAGCTGCGCCTGCTGGGTGCCGAGGTCGGCGTCCGCGGCCTGCTGCGTGCAATCAGCCCCGCGCTCGAGCACGTCGTCGAGGGCTTTATGAAGCACCTGGGCAAGCCGCTCAGCGAGGACATTATCGCCTGGTCTTATATGGACCTGCTCGATCGCTCGACTAAGAACATCCAGCTCTCGGTGTCGCACAAGACGCTTGGCGAGCTGCATCCTGCCGACATTGCTGACATCATCGAGCAGCTCGATCCGCGCCTGCGCGCGCAGGTGTTCGCCCAGCTCGATACGGCACAGGCCGCCGAGGCCATCTCGGAGTTCGATGACGACGAGCTTATGACCGAGATGCTCGAGGGCCTGTCCGACACCGACGCATCGTCGATGCTGGCCATGATGGACCCGGACGACGCTGCCGACCTGATCGACGAGCTTGATTACGAGAAGGCCGAGAAACTCCTGCGCCTGATGGGCGTCAAGGAGGAGAAGGCGATTCGTAACCTGCTGGGGTATGAGGACAACACCGCCGGCCGCATCATGACCTCGGAGTTTGTCTCCCTGCCCGCTACGGCAACGGTCGGTGACGCCATCGAGGCGATTCGCGAGCTCGACGAGGACTTCGAGAGCGTCTATTACGTCTATACCGAGGATCCGAGTGGCATGCTGACCGGCGTGCTTTCGCTGCGCACGCTGATCGTAGCCGACCGCGACGCCACGCTGGGTCAGTTGGCCTATCGCGACCTGGTCTATGTGTCGCCCGACGAGGACCAGGAAGACGTGACGGACGAGATGACCAAGTACGACCTGGTTGCCATCCCTGTCTGCGACGAGAACCGTCATATCCTTGGTATCGTGACCTTCGACGACGCCATGGACGTTATCGCCGAGGAGCATCAGGAGGACCTGCAGATCGCCGGTGTCGGCTCGGGCGATAGCGCGTCGGACGACTCGACGAACGTGCTCAGCTGGTTCGTGCATCGCCAGTACTGGGTTGTTGTATGGGGCATCGCGTCGTGCATCATGGCGACCGTGCTGGGAACGGCGCTCGGCTCCGCGCATCTGGTGGTGTTCCCCATGTGCGCCATGCCGCTCGTGCTGCTGGCGGCCTCGCGCATGGTGTCGTTCGTCAAGAACTACTTCCTGGAGTATGACGGTCACGACGACGAGCCCAAGCCGTATCTGGGATTCTTCTTCCAGAGCACGGGCATGGGCCTGATTCTGTCACTCGTGACCTACCTGTGCGCCCAGCTGGTGCGCACCGCTGCATTCCCCGATGCCTCTATGTTTGAGGAGCAGCTCTTTACCGGCTGCTTTAACATTGCCGCCATCATTTGCCTGGTTGGCAACATGAGTGCTGTGATTTACCTGATGGTGCTGTTCTGGCGTGACGAGCATGACCTCAACACGTCGGGCACCGCCATGAACGTTATTGCCGTCATGATCTCGTGTGTGGCGTATTGCATCGCCGCGGTGCTGCTCGCCATGTCAGTCATGGGCTAGGTGGTCGCGTGCAAAATACCAAGCAAAAGTCGGGCACCAAGCAAAAGCTGACCATCGCGGCCATCTTTGGCGCTATGGGTCCCGGTCTGCTGGCGGCGCTTTCGGGCAATGACGCCGGCGGCATTGCAACGTATTCCAGTGCGGGTGCCAGCTATGGCTACAAGATGCTCTGGATGCTTCCCGTCATGACTGTGCTGCTCATCGTGACGCAGGAGACCGCGGCGCGTTGCGGCTGCGTGACGGGCAAGGGCCTGGCATCGCTCATTCGCGAGCGCTTTGGCGTGCGCAAGAGTGTACTTGCTATGGCGGCGCTGTTGATCGCCAACACGGCTGTGACCATTTCGGAGTTTGCGGGTATTGCGAGCGGCCTTGCCCTCTTTGGCGTGCCGGCGAGCATCTCGGTGCCGTTGGTGGCGCTGCTGGTGTGGATGCTTACCATGTCGGGGAGTTTCCAGCGCATCGAGAAGATTCTGCTGCTGGTGAGCTGCGTGTTCGTGACCTATATTGTCGCCGCGTTTATGGCTGGCCCCAACTGGGGTGAGGTCGCGGTCGACCTGGTCGTGCCCAACATTCAAAATGACCCCAGCTACGTGTCGCTCGTGGTCGCAACGATCGGTACCACCATCGCGCCGTGGATGATTTTCTTGGCGCAGAACAACGTGGTCGATAAGAACGCGGGCGAGGACGATATCGTGCTGCAGCGCATCGATACCGTGAGCGGCTCGCTTGCTGCCGATATCATTGCCGGCTTTATTATCATCACGACCGGCACGGTGTTGTTCCCGGCGGGTATTCAGATTAGCGATGCTGCCGATGCTGCCCGCGCGCTGGAGCCTATTGCGGGTCAGTGGTCTACGGTACTGTTTGCCTCGGGCCTGGTCGCGGCGAGCTTCTTGGCTGCCTGCGTGCTGCCGGGCGTTACGTCGAGCGCTATCTGCGAGGCATTTGGCTGGGAGCGCGGTGCCGACCGCAGCTGGGACGAGGCCCCGGTCTATCGCGGCATCATTACGGCCATCATCGGTATCTCTGCCGTGCTGGTGCTTATGCCCGGTGTCGATCTGTTCCAGATTATGATGACCTCGCAGGTCATCAATGGCGTGCTACTACCCGTGGTTCTGGTGTTCCAAGTGGTTATCGCCGCCGACCGTCACATTATGGGCGCCAACCGCAACGGCCGCGTGTGGAACGTGCTCACGTGGGCGACTATCGCCGTGATTACGGTGCTGACGGTCGTCATGTTTGTGCTGCAAGCGATGGGCTACGGCGCTTAGCGCCTCTTTTGGGTTTCGAGCGGCCGCTGCCATGGGCCGCGGCCTCTTTTTTGCCCGCTATAGGGGGTTAGTTATATGGCAGTGGACAAAAAATGCCAAATATGAGTACTGTTGCTAAGTGAATAGCATTTACATCCAAGAAGATAATGGACATAGCCGATAGTATGTTCATTAAAATTGGCTCCAATATGTCTTAAACCAGTCAGGTTGGCTGCTTTAGGGGGTTGTAGGGGTCGCTCGGACGTCATTTTGGGTGGTTTTGCCTGCTACTAAAATGGTAACAGTACTCATATTTGCCCCTTTTTGTCCATGACCTCTTGGAGTCGGCTCGAAAAGAGTGATTTTGGGTTGTTTGCTGCGGGTGTGGGCTTGGAAACAACGTTCGGGGCAAGGAGGGCGTTCCTCGGCTGTGTCAGGAGTGTCCCTGGGTGCCGGCATATAAGGAACGTCCCTAACTGCCGGAGGGGGTGCCTGCCGTGGCAGGCACCCCCTCCGGATGTGGGAAGTTTGCGTTGCAGGTTACTTGTCGCCGCCGAGCTTGTGCGGTTTGAAGGCGAGGGCGTTAACGAGTGCGTCGGTGGCAGACTTGACGGCCGCCGGCTGCGGATCGTTGACGTGATCCTCGGGATGCACGGGCAGGTCCTTCTTGACTGCATCGTGGATCAAGTTGAGGTACTCAGTCACGCCAGTGGTCGACAGGTGCGTGCCATCGCCATCGAACAGGTCGTTGCGATTGGCACTGTATCCGTACCAGTCGATAACGCGCACGTTCTTGTAGCGCGTAGCGGCGTTGGCGATGGCCTGGTTGGTAGAGCCAACCCACGGCTGCGGGCTGCGCGTGTTCACAAACACCACAATACGCTTATCTCCTGCATCGGCCATGATGGCGTCGATCTGGTCGTCGGTTACCAAGCCGTTGGTGCCCAGGGCAAAGACCACGATTTTGCCGGCAAGGTTCTGCTGGATATAGCCCTCAAATGTCGCGCGGCCCGCATCAAACTGGCGGCCCTTTTCGGCATCGATATGGCTGTGCGGGAACACGCCGTCAAAGGTGTCCACGGCACGCAGCGACACGGAGTCGCCGATCATAAGCAGATCGTAGGAGCCATCGGGGAAGCCGTCGTTGTCCTTGTCGGTGTCGTCGGCCGCCCGCTGGTCGGTGGGCGCGGTGTTCTTGGCTTCCTTGTTGAGGACTTCGGCGCCCTCGCCGCTCAGCGCAGACGTCTCGGGCACAAAGATCAGGCCGCCCAGTGCAACGACCAACACGACAGCGCAGGCTGCGCAGGCAGGGACGTGCGCGCGCACCCAGTTGGCGGGCGTGGCGGTGCCGTCGCGGAACTCGGATACGGTGCGCCCAAAGGCGCCCTTTCTAAACGGCGTCTCGATAAAGCGATATGAGCATTCGGCCACGGTGACCACCAACAGCACCTGCAAAATGTACTGCCACCACGGTGTATCGTTGATGTTGGCGACCGGGTTCATAAGCAACAGCAGCGGATAGTGCCATAGGTAGATGCTGTATGAGCGCTTGCCAACCCACACGAGCGGCTCGGCGGACAGCGCGCGGGCAACCATTCCCTGGGGCTGCACGCAGGCCGCGATGACCATGAGCGTGAGGATGGAGCACAGCAGCGTGCCGCCGCGATACTGGAACGCGGTGTAGCCGTTGGTGAGCGCGACCATGGCGGCAAGGCCAACCAGACCCACGACGCCCAACACATCGATGGATGCGGGCGAGGACCAAAAGCGCACGAGGGCGCTCGGCTGTGCCGGGGCGGTCTCGGCTGCGTTGTCGGCCTTCTCGCTAGGCTTGCCCTCGGCGTTCTTGCCGTGCTTGGCGGCGCCAGCCAGGCGATTGAGCCCCAAACGATGAGCGAGACACACCGGCGCCAGGTCGCGATCGGGGATAAAGGCCATCCAGGCGCCCAGCAGCAGCGAGAAGACGCGGGTGTCGGTGCCGTAGTACACGCGGCTGGGGTCGGCGGCAGGGTTGTAGAGCACCATCATGGCGAGGGCGGATACCGCTGCGAGTCCCAGGACCACACGGCGCGTGTTGGGTTTGCTCACATGCATGGACACCATGGCAAACAGCAGCGGTGGCCAAACCAGGTAGAACTGTTCCTCGATGGCGAGCGACCAAAAGTGCGTAAGCGGCGAGGGGTCGCCCAGGGCGTTGAAGTACGAGACGTCCTGCATAATCTGCCACCAGTTGTTAAAGAACAGCAGCGACGGCAGAATGTCGGGACGCATCTTGGTGAGCATCACGTGGTTAAAGATGGTGCACAGCGCGCAGGTCACGAACACTACCGTTACCACGGCGGGGACCAGGCGACGGATGCGGCGAATCCAGAAGCTCTTAAGGTCGATGCGGCCGGTCTTAGCGACTTCGTTGAGCAGCAAGCGCGTGATCAGATAGCCCGAAAGCACAAAGAAGATCGTGACGCCAAGCAGGCCGCCCTGAGCCCACGTGAGGTTGAGGTGATAGAGCACCACCGCGACGACGGCGAGCGTGCGCAGGCCGTCAAGGGCAGGGATGTAGCGGGACTTGGGGCGAGCAGGCGTCTGCTCCGCGGCGGGAGTGTTGGCGCGGCCCGCGTTGTTGGCAGAAGCGCGATGGGGGCTCGCGGTGCGTCGCGGCTCGTTGGCGCGGCGCCCGCCCTTCACGCGTTCGTGCGGCGCCGGCTCATTGCCCGTGCGGCGTCGACCGCGCGAGCCCGATTGCGAGAGTTGTTCCATAAAACATCATCCAATGACGAGAATAATCAGCACGTATTCATTGTAGCTGCCTGCCCCTGTGAATGCTTGCTGCTGGCGCAAGCTCAAGCGCGCGTCCACATCAAAGTGGACTAAAGTTATAGGGGGTGCGAGAGTGCACAATCGTTGGTCGACGGTGGGCGCAAAGCCTGAAGACGAGGAGGTTTCCATGGCGGATCACAGCATCGTTGCGGTGTTCGGCAGCATGAACATGGACCTTTCGGTGGCGTGCGAGCGCATGCCGCGCGCGGGCGAGACCGTCGGTGGCAGCGGTTTTATCACCAACGCCGGCGGTAAGGGAGCCAATCAGGCCGTTGCCGCTGCGCGCATGGGTGCGCGCACGTGCATGATCGGCGCTGTTGGGCGCGATACCTTTGGCGATGCGCTTGTGGCAGGGCTCCAGGATGCCGGCGTGGGCGTTGAGTTTGTGGCGCGTCGCGATGACGTGGAGACCGGTACCGCGACTATCATTCGCTGTGAGAGCGACAACCGCATCGTGCTGTCGCCGGGCGCCAACCATGCGCTTGCGGGCGAGGACGTTGCCCGCGCACTGAGGCGCTTGGTGGCCGACGAGCTCGACGGCGATGCCAGCGAGATTGCCCCGGCTGTCGGAAGCGTCTTTATTGCCCAGGGCGAATGTGACCTTGCGGCGACGGCCGAGGCGCTTGCTTGTGCTCACGAGCTGGGGTTCTATACGATCTTTAACCCGGCGCCCGCCTGCGACCTGCCGGCAGGAGCGTGGCCTGCGGTCGACCTGGTCTGCCCCAACGAGACCGAGTGCCAGATGCTGACGGGCATTCTGCCCACAGATGATGCGAGTTGCGTCGCCGCGCTCAATGCGCTGCTCGACAAGGGCGCCGGGGCTGCGGTCATCACGTTGGGCGGCGCCGGCTCGGTTACGCTCGGCGATGGCGGTGAGCCGCTGCGCATGCCGGCGCTTTCGAGCGCGGTGGTCGATACGACGGCCGCGGGCGATACGTTTATTGGTGCGCTTGCTGCAGCTCGTCTGGAGGGTCTGCCGCTCTTTGAGTGCATGGCGGCGGGCGCTCGCGCCTCGGCGGTGACGGTGTCGCGCCTGGGCGCTCAGCAATCAATTCCCACGCGTACGGAAGTCGAGCACAAGTTTGGTTTAGACGGTTTGGATGTAGACGGAGAAGCGGAGTAGAACAATGGCAACCAAGAAGCTGATCCTTGATCTGGATATGGGTGTGGATGATGCGATGGCGCTCGCCTATGCCATCGCAAGCCCCGAGGTGGAGCTCGTCGGCATCACCACGTGCTTTGGTAACGTGCGCGTCGAGCAGTCGGCGCACAACTGCTTGGCGGTGCTCGACCTGTTGGGTCGTCCCGAGGTGCCGGTGTACCTGGGCGCCGATCGTCCCATGAAGGCGACCGAACCCTACACGCCGCCGGCGTCCACCATGCTTATCCACGGCAAGAACGGTATTGGCGGCGCAAGCGTGCCCGCCTCGCCGTACGAGCCAGTGGGCGCGACGTCGGCCGATGGCAATGCGGCGGTCGATTACCTGATTGATGCCGCGCGTACCTATGGTCCCGATCTGGTCTACGTTGCGACCGGCCCGCTCACCAATCTGGCGCTTGCCCTGGAGCGCGATGCGGCGGCGATGATGTCCATCGGCCGCGTGGTCGTGATGGGCGGTGCGCTTACCGTGCCCGGCAACGTGAGCGCGGGCGCCGAGGCCAACATGGCGGGCGACCCCGAGGCTGCCGACGCCGTGTTGCGCTCGGGCCGCAAGCTCACCATGGTGGGCTTGGATGTGACGCACCGCGTGGTGCTCACACGTCGCGACGTTGCCGGCTGGACGGGCTCGGGCACTATGGCTGGCTGCGCGTTTGCGAGCATGGTCGAGCACTATATCGGTTCGTACGAAATGAACGCGCCCTACCTGGGCGGCTGCGCGCTGCACGATCCGCTGGCGGTTGCCGTGGCGATTGATCCCACGCTCGTGGGTGCGCTCGGCTGCAATCTTCGTGTCGACCTGCTGGGCGAGTACCGCGGCCGCACTATCTGTGACGAGCACCGTCTGTCCGATCCGGATAAGAGCGCGCTCGTGGCGCTCACCGTGGACGCCCCGCGCTTCCTGTCCGAGTTCAAGGCCCGTATGGCTCGTGTCCTGGGCTAAATGATTTTCACGCCCCGTCCCATGTAGTCAATTTGGGACGGGCTTTTTTAGCTACCGAGTAAATACGCCCGTTGGGGGAATAGTCGCGTCGCTTCGCTTGACAACAGGCTAAACTAGCTATTAAACATTTACTATTCTGTTTAGATTGAATTTGCGGTCGTTTAGTTGTCGAGTCACGGGGCGGTCAGGCCACGATGCTCCGCCACGACCGTTGCTAGGGGGAACAATGGCCAAAGCAAGTGTTCGCGAGATCAGCCGCATCACCGGTTTTTCGCCCGCAACCGTGTCCAACGCGCTCAACCGCAAGCGCAGCGTGAGCGAGGAGACCGCCAAAGTCATCCTGGAGTGCGCGCAGTCGCTCGGCTATCAGCAGTCGACGCAGCTCGAGAGCATCCAGTTTGTGCTCGCGCGCAAGACGGGCGCCATCCTGGACGAGAGCACCTTCCACCCCGCGGTCATCGAGGGCGTGGAGCGCCAGGCGCGTCGCCACGGCATGAGCACGAGCTTTGTCTCGCTCGACTTTAGCGACCTAGACGCCGTGCGTCCGCAGGTCGAGGGCCTGATTGCCGATCCGGCCGCCGCTATTGTACTAATGGGTACGGAGTTGGGCGAGGAGGACTACGCCCTGTTCGCTAACGCCGCCGCCCACCTGATTGTGCTCGATGGCTGGAGCGACCGCCAGTACTTTGATGCCGTGGTCATTGCCAATACCGATTCGGTGCTGCGTGCCGTGGACTACCTTATCGAGAAAGGTCACAAGCAAATCGGCTATCTGGCGGGCGACCTTCGTATCCGCAACTTTAAGGACCGCGAGCGCGGCTATCGCCAAGCGCTTGAGGATGCGGACCTCGAGGCCAATCCGGCATGGCGCGTCACGCTGGGCACCACGCTCGAGGGCGCTTATCGCGACATGGGCGCGTGGCTCGACAATGCCTCGCACGACGACCTGCCGACGGCTTTCTTTGCCGAGAACGACGTGCTCGCCGTGGGTGCCATGCGCGCGTTCAACGAGCACGGCATTTGCGTGCCCGAGGATGTCTCGATCATCGGCTTTGACGACCTATCTCTGGGCGCTTTTTCCAACCCGCCGCTCACCACGGTGCATGTTCCCAAGCACGAGGTGGGTGAGATCGCGGTGCGCCGCCTGGTGGGCAACATCCGCAATCCCAAGAGCTACACCTGCAAAACGGCCGTGTCGACCTATTTTGTCGAGCGCCAGAGCGTGCGCGAAATCTAGGCGGAGACGGCATTGCCTGCAGCGTGCCAAAGCTCGCTAGGGCAGTTAACATAGTGCCATTCAGAAGAGGATCCTTCGGGGTCCTCTTTTTGTTTCAAGACTTTAGTCTGCTGGCCGCGCAGCGGCCAGCTTTAAACCACCCGCTACGCGGGTGGAGACAAACGGCTTTACAAAGCCACCCCTCCGACCGATATTGACGATTGTTCAGGCCGTCAGGAATTCGAGTCGAAGGGGTGGTCGCCATGGCCCAGAAGGCCTACAGCCTTTCCCACACGAAGTGGATGTGCAAGTACCACATCGTGTTCACGCCGAAGTATAGGCGCAAAGTGATCTACAACCAAATCAGGAGCGACATAGGGGAGATCCTCAGGAAGCTGTGCGAGTACAAGGGGGTCGAGATAATCGAGGGGCACCTGATGCCCGACCACGTGCACGTGCTGCTGGCGATCCCGCCGAAGTACAGCGTCGCGAGCGTCATGGGCTACCTGAAGGGGAAGAGCTCGCTGATGATATTCGACAGGCACGCCAACCTCAAGTACAAGTTCGGCAACAGGAAGTTCTGGGCGGAGGGCCACTGCGTGTCCACCGTCGGCCTGAACGAGGCGACGATCGCCAAGTACATCAGGGAGCAGGAGTCCCACGACATCGCACTGGACAAGCTGAGCGTGAAGGAGTACGAGGACCCCTTCAAGAGGGGGTGATGCCGCCGGTTCGACCGGCGCGCCACGGGTCAAGATGCACTAGGCCTGGACGAAGTCCGGGCCCGCGCCTTTAGACGCGAGCCCGGGGCCCGTGGGTTATACCCTAAGAGCAAACCACCCTTTTTAAGGGTGGTTCTGATTTTCCCTTGTATGTTCAGATTGTTTACATACCGTTTAGGCTGATTTCTCTACCGTCTACGGGTATTTCGCGCTAAACTTCTAAACAGAAGAGTAAAACATTTAGTAAACAGAACAAAACGAAACATGCGTCTGTTTACTGAACATGTGACTAGGGGAGGGCGTACATGGATAAGATCAAGCTCGGTTTTGTGCCCACGCGCCGTAGCATCTTTAGCGCGCCGGACGCGATCAAGTATCGCGGCCTTACGGCTGATCGCCTGCGCGAGATCGGCGTCGAGATTGTGGATATCGACGACATCAACGACGAGGGCCTGCTGTTCGACGACAGCCATATCGCGCCTATCGTCGAGAAGTTCCGCGCCGAGGGCGTCGACGGCATCATGCTCTGCCACGCCAACTTTGGTACCGAGTATGTCTGCGCCCGCCTTGCCCGCGAGCTCGGCTTGCCCGTGCTGCTGTGGGGTCCGCGCGACGAGCGCCCCGAGCCCGACGGCACCCGTCTGCGCGATAGCCAGTGCGGCCTGTTCGCCACCGGCAAGGTCCTGCGTCGCTTCCAGGTTCCCTTCACCTACATGACCAACTGCCGTCTGACCGATCCCGAGTTCGAGCGCGGTGTCTGGGACTTTTTGGCCGTGTGCAACGTGGTCAAGACTTTCAAGCACACTCGCATCCTGCAGATGGCCACCCGTCCGTTCGATTTCTGGTCGACCATGTGCAACGAGGGCGAGCTGCTCGAGAAGTTCAACATCCAGCTTTCGCCCATCCCCATGACCGAGCTTGTCCAGGCCGTGCGCGACGCCCAGGCTGACGAGCAGGCCATGGCAACCATGCTCGCCCACATTGGTGACAGCTTTGAGATCTGCATCCCCGAAGACAAGGTTCCTGCGGTCGCAGGACTCGCCATTGCCATGAAGCGCCTGGTCGAGAAGTACGGCTGCAACGCCGGCGCCATCCAGTGCTGGAACGCCCTGCAGGACGAGTTGGGCATTATGCCCTGCGCCGCCAACGCAATCCTCAACGAGATGGGCATCCCCATCGTCTGCGAGACCGACATCCATGGCGCTATCACCGCGCTGATGGTCGAGGCCGCCGACCTGGGCCGTCACCGCGGCATGTTCGCCGACTGGACCGTGCGTCATCCCGATAACGAGAACGGCGAGCTGCTGCAGCACTGCGGCCCCTGGCCCTGCAGCTGCGCGGCCGTCAAGCCCAAGCTCACCTATCCGCTGGCCTTCGATCACCCCGGCGCGCTGACGGCCGAGGCCAAGCACGGCGACCTCACCCTTGCCCGCTTTGACGGCGACAACGGCGAGTACTCGCTGCTGCTGGGCAACGCCCGCGGCATCGACGGCCCGGCCGGCATGGGCACCTACCTGTGGGTCGAGGTCGACAACCTCAAGCGCCTCGAGGCCAAGATCGTCGAGGGTCCCTACATCCACCACTGCGTCGCCATTCACGCCAACGTGGTGCCGGTGCTCTACGAGGCGTGCAAGTACATCGGCATTGTCCCCGACCTGTACGACCCCATCGAAGAAGACGTCAAAGCTTACCTGCGAGGAGAGTAGAAATGGCAACTATCGAAGAGCTTGAGTCCCTGCGTTGGGACCTTCGACGCGATTGCGTCGATATCATCATGGCTGGCGCTGGCGGGCACATCGGCGGCGACATGTCGGTCATCGATGCGCTGATGACCCTCTATGCCAACCACCTCAACATTTCTCCCGAGACCGTCGACGATCCCAACCGCGATCGCTTCGTACTCTCCAAGGGCCACGCCATGGAGGCCTACTACGCGGTGCTCTGCCACGAGGGCTATCTGGACCTCGACGACGTCAAGGCCCGCTTCTCTAAGTTCGGCAGCCCCTACATCGGCCACCCCAACAACAAGCTCAAGGGCATCGAGATGAACTCGGGCTCGCTGGGTCATGGCCTGCCCGTGGCCGTCGGGATGGCGCTTGCCGGCAAGATGGATGGCCGCGACTACCGCGTCTACACCATCATGGGCGACGGCGAGCTTGCCGAGGGCTCGGTCTGGGAGGGCGCCATGAGCGGCGGCAACTACCAGCTCGATAACCTGTGCGCGCTCGTGGACCGCAACCGCCTGCAGATCAGCGGCAGCACCGAGGACGTCATGAAGCAGGATTCGCAGGAGGAGCGCTGGGCCGCCTTCGGTTGGAACGTGCTGTCCATTCCGGGCAACGACGTCCAGGCCATCGACGCCGCGCTGACGCTGGCCGCCGAGACCAAGGGTAAGCCCACGGTCATCATCCTCAACACAGTGAAGGGCTACGGCTCGCCGGTTATGGAGGACAAGGCCGCCTGGCATCATCACCTGCCCAACGATGAGGAATATGCCCAGATCATCGCCGATTTCGCTGCCCATAAGGAGGCCATCAATGGCTAACAAGATCGCCAACCGCAAGGCTATCTGCGACACGCTGCTCGAGGCCGCCGCAACCGATAAAGACATCGTCGTCCTGTGCTCCGACTCCCGCGGCTCTGCATCGCTCACGCCGTTCTTTGACCAGTATCCCCAGCAGTCCGTTGAGGTCGGCATTGCCGAGCAGGACCTGGTGAGCATCGCCGCCGGCATGGCCTCGTGCGGCAAGAAGGCCTGGGCCGCCTCGCCGGCGTCCTTTGTGACCACGCGCTCGTATGAGCAGTGCAAGGTCGACGTTTCGTACTCCAACACCAACGTCAAGCTCATCGGCATCTCGGGCGGCGTGTCCTACGGCGCCTTGGGCATGAGCCATCACTCCGCGCAGGATATCGCCGCCATGAGCGCGATTCCCAACATGCGCGTGTATCTGCCGAGCGATCGCTTCCAGACCGCCGAGCTCGTGCGTGCCCTGGTCGCCGACAACAAGCCGGCCTACATCCGCGTGGGCCGCAACCCGGTGGAGGACGTGTACACTGAGGACGAGTGCCCGTTCCAGATGGATCGCGCCACCTGGGTGCGCCGCGGCACCGATGTGACGATCGTCGCTACCGGTGAGATGGTCCGCCACGCCGTGGACGCCGCCGATCTGCTGGCCGAGCAGGGCATCTCGGCGACGGTGCTCGATATGTACTGCGTCAAACCGCTCGATGCCGAGGCCGTGATCGAGGCCGCCGGTGCCACGCGCGCCGTCGTGACCGTCGAGGAGCACAGTCCCTTCGGCGGCCTGGGTTCCATGGTCGCGCAGGTCGTGGGTGAGCACTGCCCGCGTCCGGTCAAGTGCCTCTCCCTGCCCGATGCGCCGGTCATCACCGGCACGAGCCCCGAGGTCTTTGCGCACTACGGCCTGACGGGTGCCGGAATCGCGCAGACCGTCGCCGAGTTCTTGCCCGCAGAGTAACTGGAATGTGACAAAGGGACCGCCCCTTTGTCACATTCGTTTTGAAAGGGGTGGCCATGGGCCGCTACATCATCGGAATCGATCAATCCACGCAGGGCACCAAGGCGCTGCTGGTGGACGAGGGCGGCCATTTGATTCATCGTGCCGATCGCCCGCATCGCCAGATTGTCAACGAGGCCGGCTGGGTGAGCCATGATCCAGCCGAGATCGCCGCTAACGTGCTGGCCGTGGCGCGCGCCGTGGTGGAGGAGACCGGGGTCGATCCGGCCGACGTCGCCGGCATCGGCATCTCCAACCAGCGCGAGACTACCGTTGCCTGGAAGCGCACGACGGGCGAGCCGCTGTGCGACGCCGTGGTGTGGCAGTGCGCCCGCGCCCGCGAGCTGTGCGACGAGCTTGCTGCGCGCGAAGGCGTGGCCGAGCTGGTGCGCGACACGACGGGTCTGGTGCTCTCGCCCTACTACCCGGCGGGCAAGATGGCCTGGATCCTCGCGAACGTTCCCGCGGCTGCCGAGGCCGCTGCGGCGGGCGAGCTGTGCCTGGGCACCATCGATGCCTGGGTGGTCTGGACGCTCACGGGCGGCGCGGAGTTTCGCTGCGACTGGTCCAATGCCAGCCGCACGCAGCTCTTTGACCTGCGCCGTGGCTGCTGGAGCGAGCCGGTGTGCGAGGCCTTTGGCGTCGATTCGGCTTGCCTGCCGCAGGTGACCGATTCCGATGGCCTGTTCGGTACAACGGACCTGGGCGGCTTTTTGCCGGCGCCCGTGCCCATTCACGGCGTGCTTGGCGACAGCCATGCCGCCTTGTTTGCCCAGGGCTGCCATAGCCGCGGCATGGCCAAGGCGACCTATGGCACCGGAAGCTCGGTCATGATGAACGTCGGCGACGAGTTCGTCGCCAGCTCGCATGGGCTTTCGAGCTCGCTCGCATGGCGTATGGACGGCGTGACCGAGTACGTGCTCGAGGGCAACGTGAGCTACGCCGGCGCCGTCAAGACGTGGCTGCGCGACGATCTTGAGCTCATCAACAATCCCGAGGAAGTCACCGACCTGTGTTACGCCGCCAATCCGGCGAGCCGCGTCTACTTTGTGCCGGCGTTCACTGGCCTGGGCGCGCCGCACTGGGCGAGCGATGCCGAGGGCTGCGTCTTTGGCATGACGCGCACCACGGGCCGTGCGGAGTTCGTAAAGGCCGCTGACGAGTCGATCGCCTATCAGATCTTCGACGTGATTGATGCGATGGCCGAGGATTCGGGCGCGGCGTTGGCCGAGCTTCGTGTTGACGGCGGTCCCACGCGCGACGCGTACCTGATGCAGTTTGAGAGCGACTTGGTTGGCTCGCCCATTCGCATCGCGAGCAACGACGAGATGAGCGGTCTGGGCGCGGCCTGGGCCTGCGGCATTGCGCTGGGCATGTACACGCGCGACGTCGTCGACGTCTACGGCGCCCGCGGCATCGTGGAGTCCACCATGTCCGCCGACGAGCGCGCCAAAAAGATCGCCGGCTGGCGCCATGCCGTGAAATCTACAATCGCGTACACCGCCTAGCATGATTATTCTGAGACGGGGATTAAAAACTCATTGATCCCCGTCCCGGGCAGCTCATTTGGGACGGGGCTTTTTTGACTGGTATGATTGGTGCGACCATTCGAACCAGCTAAAAGAGCCCCGTCCTAAATTGACTATCGAGAGGATCTGCCATGGAGCGTATCGCGAGTTTTTCCGTTGACCATCTGCTGCTTGAGCCCGGCGTGTACGTGAGCCGCATCGACCGCGATCCGGCGACCGGCGCCGCCGTCACCACCTTTGACCTGCGCCTGACCACGCCCAACAAGGAGCCAGTCATGAACACGGCCGAGTGCCACACCATTGAGCATCTGGGCGCCACCTTCCTTCGCAACCATGCCGAGTGGTCGAGCCGTATCGTCTACTTTGGGCCCATGGGCTGCCGCACGGGCTTTTACCTGGTTGTTTTTGGTGAGCTGACGAGCGAGGAAATCTTGCCGCTCGTGCGCGAGCTGTTCGAGTTTGTCGCGGGCTTTGAGGGCGATGTTCCCGGTGCCGCTCCCGAGGAGTGCGGTAACTACCTGGACCAGAACCTCCCCATGGCCAACTGGCTTGCGCGTCGTTATCTCGACCGCGACCTGGCCGATATCGACGAGAAGCACCTGCACTATCAGCAGGCATAGGGCCGCCCTCTGCCTCCAAACCGTTCACACGGAGATATCGACCGTTTAACTGTTTAGAAGTGTTTATTCGAGGTCATTAGCACTAGCTCGCTTAAACTAGTCCTCAGAGTGATATTCAGGCAAGGCTCCTGAAGCAGCATCTGTCGACATTGATTGTCGGATTCTGCTTCGGGAGCCTTGTTCTGTTTAGGGGGGGGACACATGGAAATTGTTAAACGAATTAATACCAGCGCTGTCCTCTGCGTCGATGGAAATGGCAGACAGTTGGTTGCATTCGGCCGTGGTCTGGGGTTTAAGAATGTCGGAGACGAGGTCCCTCTTTCGGAGATTCAACGAACGTTTTATAACGTTAGCTCTCGCTACATCGCTCTCGTTGACGAGGTCCCCGACGAGCTTCTCGAGCTTACCTCGGATGTTATTGATATGTCGACAGGTTTGCTGTCTTATGAGGTGAGCCCTAATTTGCCGTTTATCCTTGCGGACCATATCGCGTATGCGGTTAAGCGCAAAGAGCAAAATATCGTTGTCCGCATGCCTTTATCGTTTGATGTCCGCCAACAATATCCCGTCGAATTTAGAATCGGCGAGTATGCACTTAAGATAATCAGGAAACGTCTTAACGTTAGGCTTCCAGCTCATGAGGCAGTTGGAATTGCCATGGCGTTTATCAATAACATGGCCGATTCGGACTCATGCGAAGTAGTTAAAGAGTTTAGCGCGGATATCTACGATCGTGTTCTGGAGGAGTCAACCGTTGCTGTTGAAAATCGGCTTGGCATTCAAGTTGATCGGGAAGGTTTCGATTACGCAAGGTTCGCAACCCATCTTCAGTACTTATTCAATAGGTTGAACTCTGGCGAAAGCATCGTGAGCGACAACCGCAAGATGTACCTCTCGCTCAAAAAAGAATATCCGGTGGCATCAATGTGCGCCGATGATATTGCTTCTGTTCTCAGCCGACTGACGGGGCGGGAACTTATAGACGAAGAAAGACTCTACCTCATGATGCACATCAATCGAATTGCATCGAAAACAAGGTAATTAGTTGGCAAAGGCGCGCGCTTTGCTGATGGTTACATATAAAACTCAACATGGGAGAAATGGTATTTATGGCAGATACAACCAAGCTCGCTGCCGAGATTCTCGAGATGGTGGGCGGCGCAGACAACGTTACATTTGTAGCTCACTGCATGACTCGTTTAAGGTTCAACCTTAAGGACGAAAGCATCGTAGACGATGCAAAAGTCAAGGCGATTGATGGCGTGATCGACATTCGCCATTCCGCGGGGCAATATCAGGTGATTGTGGGACCTAAGGTCGATAAGGTCTATGAAATCGTTGCCAAGGAAACCGGGATTGATGCCGGAGATTCCGAGGCAAGCGAAGGAGAGACTAAGGGCTTTCTGGGAAAGCTAATGAAGCTCATCAGCGGCATCATGATGCCCGTTCTTCCTGCCTTGATCGCATGCGGAATGATAAACGCCGTCCTTAGTATTCTGACGACGGCGGGTGCTGTTTCCGCCGAGAGCGGAATATACACTCTGCTGTACGGCATGGGAAATGCCTGCATGTATTTTCTGCCCGTTCTTGTCGGATCATCTGCTGCTCAGTTCTTTGGAACCGATCGATATATCGGTGCGGTACTCGGTGCAATCCTGATTTATCCGACTTTCGTTGCTGCGGCCGGAGCGGGCGATGCGCTGGATTTGCTCGGCATGAAGTTCACAATGGTGAGCTATTCCTCCACGGTGTTTCCTGCTATCGTGGCGGCTTGGTTCGCATCCGTTCTTAATAAGTGGCTGCGGGCGGTTCTTCCCGATGTTGTGGCATTTGCGCTCGTCCCGTTCCTGACGGTTGCTGTTGCCGCCCCCGTCTCGCTCCTTGTGATCGGCCCCGTTATTCAGCAGGCGAGCTCTTTGCTTGCGACTGCAGTGCTGGCGGTCTATCAGTTCAGCCCCGTCCTTTGCGGCGTTATTCTCGGGCCGATATTCGGTCTCGTTATGATCCCCCTTGGACTCCATTGGGCCCTGATCGTGCTTTCCATCAACAATATTATGACCGTCGGCTCCGATCCTATCCTTGGACTTCTCTGCTGCAGCATGGGTGTTGTCGGCGCTTGTTTGGCGTTTGCCCTCCGCTCGAAGGACCCGAGTGAAAAGAGTCTTGGGTTCAGCTGTGCCATTACGGGCTTTTTCGGGATTACGGAACCGGCGCTGTACGGCATCATCTTGGAGCACAAGAAGATCATTATCGCTTCCATGGTCGCCGGAGCAATCAGTGCTGTTATCCCGGCGATTTTCAACACCTGTACGTTCGTTATGACGTCGAGCGGCATTTTTAGCTTCCCCGGTTATATGGATCCTTCTGGTGATATGAGCAGCCTCATCGGCGCAATTCTTTGCAATGTCGTCGGTTTAATTCTTAACTTCGTTCTCGTTTACATCCTGTATCGCCCTGATGAAGAGGCAGTAGTGGAGTAGACAATTATTTGGGATGTAAGCTGCCGAAAACCCCGCGGCAGATTGCATGTGGTGGGCTTGCCGTTGATTCACGCGAGCCCACCCTCATTTTTGGAGTGACTAGCTATGACAATTACAGCCGATATGACGTTTGGCGAAATCGCGCTCCTTCCTGAGTTCGCTGGCTTTGGCGAGCACCTTATGCTTTGCCGGCCTTCAACTTGGGAGCGCATGTGGAATAAACCCATCGTGTCTCATATGAATTCTGATGCTAATCCATATGAAACTACTCGCGTTTTGCGTGGATTGAATCGGATTGTCGAGCTCGTGGATGACGGGAGGCAAGTTGCCTACGATATATGGGATGAAGCCGACTGCATCCGTGATCCGACTCGACGCAACACGAAACTGTTCTTCTTTCCCGGGAGACCCGGGGCTCCCTTTATCATTGCGGTTTCGGGCGGAGGTTATCAGAGCGTTTGTCATCAAATGGAAGGCTTTCCCGTTGCCCCCGAGCTCAACGATGCGGGCTATAACGTGTTCGTGCTGTCATACAGGGTGAGGGTCGAGCCTTTGATGCCGCGTCCAATCGACGATTTAAATCGAGCTGTCCGTTTTGTCTTCGAGAATTCAGCGAAATTTAATGTCGCAAAAAGTTATGCAGTTATCGGCTTTTCTGCTGGTGCGCATTTAACTGCCGAGTGGGGGACGGACAACAAGGGATTTGCGTCCTACGGATGCGAGGCACCCAAAGCCTTGGTCCTGTGTTATGCACCGATTGATCTTCGTGGCTTTGAGAACGCATCAGACAATAGATTTCTTGATTCGGTGTGCGGCGGGGCTGGTCGCGACTCGCTCGATGATTTCTGTATTAATCAGCATGTGTGGGAGCAGTATCCTCCGACATATCTTTGGCAATGCGCTGACGATGATATTGTATCGCCCGACAATTATGAAAAGATGGTCGATGCTCTGGATGCAGCTGGAGTACACCATGAGGGAGTCATGTATTCAGAAGGGGGGCACGCATTGATGAAGCCCCATGCGCCGGAGACCGACTACTGGTGTATGAGCGTTATTGAGTTTCTTAAAGATTATCTCGACTAGGAAGCTGCATGTCGCTTTTTGAGCGGGTGATTTCGTCATGCAATGTTTTCGGTATTGATCGTGGTCGTGGATGAATGATGTTCTAGAATGTTCATACTGTCACATAAACGAACAGGAGCGAACATGCATATCTACTCTGTATCAGATCCCGAGTTCAAATCCTATGGTCGCGTGTGGGACGACGTGCCGTCCAACCTGACCGCCCCGCTTGTCGAGGCGCTTGCGGCTACTCCCATTCCCGAGGGCACCAAGTACGTGGCCTCCGCACCCGAGCTCGAGCAGGTTGAGGGTGTCGACACGCTCGGCCTGCTCATGTACGGCGGCCGTCCGTTCCAGCCGGGCTGGTGCAACGGCCACAACACGCGCCTCAACTGTCTGGAGTATCACCGTGCCAGTGAGTTTAATTTGGGTGCGCGCGACTTTATTCTGCTGCTGGCCAAGCGCGAGCAAATTGTCGACGGCAAGCTCGACACCGCTCAGGTCAAGGCCTTTCGCGCGCCCGCCGGCACGCTCGTCGAGGTTTACGCCACCACGCTCCACTACACGCCCTGCATGGTCGACGACGGCGGCTTCCAGGTGATGGTGGCGCTGCCGGCGGGCACCAATGGCCCGCGCCCCGAGGCTGCAGCCGACATGCCTGCCGCCGGTGACAGCTACTGCTACTGGAAGGCTGACAAGTGGGTCCTCTGCCACGCCGATAGCCCCAAGGCAGCCGAAGGCGGCTACGTGGGCCTCGTCGGCAAGAACCTCGACATCACCGTGGACTAGGGGCTTTTGTTTTAATCTGTAACACCTGGCGGGCTAAATCGTCTCTACCTGTTACAGATCAAGACAAACCGCCCCAAACCACCACAAAGGTGCCTGTCCCCTTTGTGGTGGTTTGGGGCGGCGGTATCAGAAAGTGTCAGGCAGGGGCGGCTGCCGGACGCCCGCGCGCGAAAAGAAGTGTCGACCTGCGTTGCTGTCGTTGAGCGGCGCGCTGTTTGCGGGGATACTGAAGCTACGACAAACAGCGTGTGAAAGGATTGATGCATGGCTTTCCGTAAAGACTTCCTGTGGGGCGGCGCGACGGCTGCCAACCAGTGCGAGGGCGCTTACGACGTGGATGGCCGCGGCCTGGCCAACGTGGACGTGGCACCGCACGGCCCCGAGCGCTATGCGGTGGTCTCCGGCCAGCGCAAGATGCTCGACTTCGAGGACGGCTATTACTACCCCGCGCAGACCGGCATCGATTTCTACCATCACTACAAGGAGGACATTGCCCTCTTTGCCGAGATGGGCTTTAAGACCTTCCGCATGAGCCTGGCTTGGACCCGCATCTTCCCCAACGGTGACGAGACCGAGCCCAACGAGGCCGGCCTGGCTTTCTACGAGGATGTGTTCCGCGAGTGTCAGGCGCACGGCATCGAGCCGCTCGTGACCATCACGCACTTCGACTGCCCGATCCACCTCATCAAGGAGTACGGCGGCTGGCGCAACCGCAAGCTCATCGACTTCTACAAGAACCTCGCGACCACGATCTTTACCCGCTACAAGGGTCTGGTGAAGTACTGGCTCACCTTCAACGAGATCAATATGATCTTGCACCTGCCGTTTATGGGTGCCGGTCTGGTCTTTGAGGAGGGCGAGAACAAGGAGGCCGTCGAGTACCTGGCCGCCCACAACGAGCTCGTCGCCAGCGCTTGGGCAACCAAGATCGCTCACGAGATCGACCCTGAGGTCAAGATCGGTTGCATGCTTGCCGCAGGTAGCTACTACCCCTACAGCTGCCGTCCGGGCGATGTGCGCCAAGCGCAGATTGACAACCAGAGCAACTATTTCTTCGTCGACGTTCAGAGCCGCGGCTACTACCCGGCCTATGCCGTCAAGAAGCTCGAGCGTTTGGGCATCGATGTGGGCATGACGGATGAGGACCGCGAGATCCTGGCCGCCAACACCGTCGACTTCATCAGCTTTAGCTATTACAGCACCCGTTGCTCCGCCGGTGCCGATAACCCCGACGTCGAGCGCACCCAGGGCAACGCCTTCGCCGGCGCCAAGAACCCCTACCTGCAGGAGAGCCAGTGGGGCTGGGCCATCGATCCGCTGGGCTTCCGCATCACCCTCAACGACCTGTACGACCGTTATCAGAAGCCGCTGTTTGTGGTCGAGAACGGTCTGGGCGCCAAGGACGTTGTCGAGGAGGATGGCTCCATCAACGACGACTACCGTATCGACTACCTGCGCCAGCATATCGCCGCGATGCGCGATGCGGTGACCGAGGACGGCGTTGACCTGCTGGGCTACACCACCTGGGGCCCGATCGACCTGGTGTCTGCCGGCACGGGCGAGATGTCCAAGCGCTACGGCTTTATCTATGTGGACCGCGACGACGCCGGCAACGGCACCCTCAAGCGTTCCAAAAAGAAGAGCTTTCACTGGTACAAGAAGGTTATCGCCACCAACGGCGAAGATTTGGCCTAGGCGTTCTCAACAGCAATAGCATCCTAACCAAGGCGCCCGGCGAGCAGCCTATGCCCGTCGGGTGCCTTGTTAAAAGAAGTAAAAACTTGCAATTGCACTACGGCGCGAGCACATCCAGCGGAACAACTTGGACGCCGCGGTCAGTGACATAGGCTTGTGAACCAAATCCAATGATTACGACTTTCGAAACTGGCGGGTTGTTTCCGGCGGCAACCATACGCTTCTCGACAGCAATAAGGCTGTCAGACGCCTCTTCGATTTGGGCGGAGCTGAGCTTGATTTCGACCGGGATCCACGTTCCACCGGGAGCCGCAATGACTGCATCGACTTCTAGATCGCGAGAATCGTGATAGTGATAGAGGCCCATTCCATTTGCCTGCGCATAAACCCACAAATCATGAAGGGCCAACGATTCAAAAAGCAGCCCAAGCGTCTTGAAATCTAGCAGCAATGTCGCCGGAGTCGCTCCGAGCGCAGCGGCCGCCAGTGACGGATCAGCGAGATGATGCTTCTTCGATTCTCTTAAGTGCACGGGAGATCTCATTGCGGGGTTCCATGCGGGAATATCGCGAACGAAACTAACCCGAGCGAGAAGGGATATATATGATGCCGCCGTTTGTCTCGATACTTCTCCACCAAGATCGGCTACGAGCGTCTTGAGTGTCGCCAAAGTGGATTCATTGCGCGCAAGCGATTCGATGACAGCTTTGACCTTTTCAGGGTCGCGGCGAGAGCCGTCGACACGAGACAAATCTTCTTCGGCGACTATGCCGATGTAACGTTTCGCCATCGCCGACGCAGCCAGCGCATCGCGACCGACCGCCGCGGGCCATCCGCCACGGACAACGTACTCGGCAATCGAGGCGGAATCCAGCGATCCGAAAGCGCCATTGAACTTTTCGCCAGAAATAATGCCCGACAGCTTAACCGCGCCGCTGGATTTCCCAAGCTCGAAAAGCGTCATGGTATCCATGCGCAATTTAGCGAACCTTCCAGCGCCACTGTGCATTGGACGTTCGTCGTCTCGCGGTGTCGCTGACCCCGTAAATATGAACTGACCAGGCTCGCCGCTGCGGTTGTCGCACTCAAACCGTGCCGCGTCCCAAAGTTTCGGAACCTCCTGCCATTCGTCAATCAGCCGCGGCACCTCGCCGGAAACGGCAAGAGCCGGGTCAGTCTCGGCACGCAAGCGATTCTCGAAGTTGCGGGACGGGTCCATGAGAAGGAGCCTGGACGCCGCACGGGTCTCGGCCGTGGTCGTCTTTCCGCACCATTTCGGTCCTTCGATGAGAACGGCGCCGAATATACCCAGCAGCTGGTCAAGCTCATTTTCGATAATTCTAGTGTAGTACTTCTTTGGCATAATTATCACCATTGTTTACCAGTACATTTAACCAAATATACAGTTACTATTTAACCAAATATCAATTCTTTGGTTAACCATATTTACGCATTTTAATTAACGAAACAGATTAAACATGTACTGTTTGAGTTGGCACTTGGGAAATCTCTCGCTGGGCAATCCGTTGCTACGGCTGAGGCCTCTTCGTCGAACCGACACCCCCAGCGAGCAACTTATGCCCGCCGGGCGCCTTGTTAAAAGAAGTGAAAGAAAGCAAAAGAAGTTAAAACTTGCAAAAGAAATTAAAGCGGGGGTGAGGGGCGTTTTTAGCTGTTTTGGGCCGCCGCGGCCAGCGGGGGCGGGTCGCGGCGGCCCAAACATCCTTGACGAGGGTGCCGGTGAAGTTACAGCAGCTCGCCGTGGCGGGCGATGTAGCGGCGCTTGGCCAGTTGGGTGAGCGCGATGTAGGCGGCGACAATGCCGATGAGCAGCGCGAAGAAGATTGGCGGCAGCGGCATGAGACCCAGCGCATCGGCGATGGGGCTTGCCGGCAGCCAAGTGACGAGCACCAGGCCCAGCACGGTGAGGAGGCACAGCGCGGGCGCGGCGTGGTCGCGCAGGCTCGGTAGGCGCGGGGAGCGCAGCATGTGGATTACGAGCGTCTGCGACCACATGGACTCGACAAACCAGCCGCTCTGGAAGATTGCGGCGAAGGTCGTCATGCCCGCGACGTTGCCCGCGGCGGCAAGCTTTGCCCAGCTCGCGCCCACGGTGGCGGGGCACACCACAAAGAAGAGCGCGGCGAAGGTCACGATGTCAAACAGCGAGCTCGCGGGGCCCAGCTCGAGCATAAAGCCCTGAATGGACGCGGCGTCCCAGGCGCGCGGACGGACGGTCCAGGCGTCGTCGACGGTGTCCCACGGCAGCGCGATGCACACGATCTCGTAGACCAGCGACAGCAGCACCAGCTGCAGAGCGCTCATGGGCAAGAACGGCAAGAACAGGCTCGCGACGGTCACGGATAGCACGTTGCCAAAGTTGGAGCTCACCGTGGTCTTGAGGTACTTGAGTAGGTTGCCGTAGGTGCGGCGGCCTTCGATGATGCCGCGCTCGAGCACGCCCAGGTCCTTCTGGAGCAAGATGATATCGGCGGATTCCTTGGCGATGTCGACGGCGGAGTCGACCGAGATGCCGCAGTCGCTCGCGCGCATGGCGGCGGCGTCGTTGATGCCGTCACCCATAAAGCCCACGGTGTGACCGAGCAGCTCGCGCATGACGCGCACCAGGCGCGCCTTCTGCAGAGGCGAGAGCTTGGCGAAGAGGTGGGTGTTCTCGGCGCGCTCGGCAAGTTCGGCGTCATCGAGCGCATCGATCTCGGAGCCGAGCAAGACGTTGCTCGCGTCGATGCCGATCTGCTCGCAGACGGTGGCGGCGACACGGTCATTGTCGCCGGTCAGGACCTTAACGGCGACGCCCTTGGCCTCGAGGGTGGCGACGGCGCCCGCGGCACTTGCTTTGGGCGGATCGAGGAAGGCCAAAAAGCCCATCAGCACCATGTCGCACTCGTCGGCGATGCCAAACTCGCCCACGCAGCGCGGGTCGGTCTTCTGCGCCACAGCAATCACGCGCAGGCCCTCGGCGTTGAGCCCGGCTACCTGCTTTCGAATCTGGGCGAGCTTATCTTCGGTGAGCGGCTGGGCGGCACCATCGACCTCGACAAAGGAGCAGATCTCGAGCATTTCCTCGGCAGCTCCCTTGGTGACCATCTGGGTTTTGCCTTGGGCATCGGCGACAACTACGCTCAGGCGACGGCGCGAGAAATCGAAGGGCACCTCGTCGACCTTGGTATAGCGGTCGCGCAGGCTCTGGCCCAGCATGGAATCGGGTGCTGCGGCCGAGGGCGTCACATCGGCGCGGTCGATGACGGCCAGGTCGATAAGGTTCTTGAGGCCAGTCTGGAAGAAGCTGTTCAAAAACGCATGGCGCAGTACGCGCACGTCCTCGTTGCCGTCGGTGTTGAGGTAGCGCTCGAGCACGATGCGGTCTTCGGTGAGGGTGCCGGTCTTGTCGCAGCACAGGACGTCCATCGCGCCGAGGTTTTGGATCGCCGGCAGTTCCTTGACGATAACCTGGCGACGGGCGAGGTCCTTGGCGCCCTGCGACAGGCTCGTGGTCACGATGACGGGGAGCATCTGCGGCGTGATGCCCACGGCCACGCTCGTGGCGAATAGCAGCGCGTCGATGACGTTGCCCTTGGTGGCGGCGTTGATGGCAAAGACGGCCGGCGCCATAACGAGCATGAGGCGTACGAGCAGCATGGAGACGCTCGAGACGCCGCGGTCAAACGCGCTCTTCTCGCCGCGCCCGTTGAGCATCTTGGCGATGCCGCCCAGGTAGGTGTCCGAGCCGGTGGCAACGACAAGTGCCATAGCGGTGCCGTTTTGCACGGAGGTGCCGGTAAAGACGATGTTCTTGCAGGCGGAGAGTGGCAGCGCGGAGCCGTTGGCACCCTCGACGACCGCGGCGGAAGCGGTCTTCTCGACGGCGTTGCTCTCGCCGGTGAGTGCGGACTCGATCACAAACAGGTCGCGCGCGGTGATGATGCGGGCATCGGCCGGCACCATGTCGCCGGCAGAGAGGCGGATCACATCACCGGGGACGAGCTCGTCGAAGGGGATCTCGACGCGCTCACCGTCGCGCAGAGCGGTGCAAGTGTTGGAGACCAGGTCCTTGAGGGCCTCGGCCGCATTGCCGCTGCGGGCTTCCTGGATAAACTTCATACCGCCCGATACCAGCAACATGATGCCGATGACGATGACCGTGGAGGGGTCGCGCTGCGGCTCGGGCACGGCGAGCACGTCGATATAGAGCGAGACCAGCGCGAGCGCGGCGAGGATGCCGGCGAAGGGATCGATGAATGCGTCGGCGATGCGGCGGGCGAGCGTCTTGGTCGGCGCCTCGATGGTGTTGGGGCCGACCGCGCTCAGGCGCTCGGCGGCGTGCTCGGCGGTGAGTCCGCCAGCCGTGGCGTCGAGCAGCACGAGGGCGTCCTCGGCGCTATGGGTGGCGGCGAATATGGTGTTCTTGGACAGGCCGGCGTGAGCGGCAGGGCGCGCCGTGCGGCGGCGCTTGGAGATAGCTTCGAGTACCGTGGCGGTTTTGAGCATCAGCATAGGGTCCTCCTTGATGAAGGGAGTTAGCGTACGTGTCGTATTTGCTTCAAAAAACCTAGATGTCGCTCACGTCATGCTCTCGAACCACCACAAAGGGGACAGGCACCTTTGTGGTGGTTTTGACGATCGGTTCGTGGCGCTTATGCGTGTGCGGAATCCTCGCGGCGTGCCGAGGGCGACATGCAGGTTTTTCGACTATGACTGCCTTCCATGGCACACCTCCTTAAGGCCGAGCGCTGCGCGTTTTGGGTATCTCGTACCCGTTACAATCCGCCCGTATTCTTGATGAGGGGGTTTGCCGTGTCAACCCCAATGTTTGGAAAACCATTGCCCCTGACAAAGCCTTTACAGAATGCCGAGGCCCCAAAGCGCGCCCGCAACGCGCCCTGCCTGCGCTAAACTGGAAGGCACGTACGCGATTACGAGAGGAGCCCGCATGGAGGCTTACAAGCAAGAGTTCATCAAGTTCATGGTTGAGTCCGACGTTCTTAAGTTCGGCAGCTTTACGCTCAAGAGCGGCCGTCAGTCCCCGTTCTTTATGAATGCTGGCGCTTACGTGACGGGCTACCAGCTCAAGAAGCTGGGCGAGTATTACGCCCAGGCAATCCACGATAACTTTGGCGACGACTTTGACGTGCTGTTTGGACCGGCCTACAAGGGTATTCCGCTGGCCGTCGTGACCGCAATTGCCTACCACGAGTTGTACGGCAAGGAGGTCAAGTACTGCTGCGATCGCAAGGAGGCCAAGGACCACGGCGCTGACAAGGGCAACCTGCTGGGCTACGAGCCCCAGGACGGCGACCGCGTGGTCATGGTCGAGGACGTCACCACCAGCGGTAAGTCCATCGACGAGACCTATCCCAAGGTCAAGGCTGCTGCCGATGTCGAGATCAAGGGCCTGATTGTGTCCCTCAACCGCATGGAGGTCGGCAAGGGTGGCGTGACCACCGCGCAGAAGGAGATCGAGGCCAAGTACGGTTTCCCCGTCGCGAGCATCGTCTCCATGGCTGAGGTCGTCGAGACCCTCTACAACCACGAGATCGACGGCAAGGTCGTCATCGATGACGAGCTCAAGGCCGCTATCGACGCCTACTACGAGCAGTACGGAGCTCGGGAGTAGTTACGCGGGTTTACCAACCCGCGTAACGGCTCGACGCTGCAAACCCGCCAGAGCGGCAATCTGCCTTTCAACTTCGGCGGCATGATC
>URBP01000001.1 GCA_900546105.1 uncultured Collinsella sp. | reverse complement strand
AGACACGCCGCCGCGGTTTGTGATCCCTTTTCCTCCGTCCCCTTCGGATTACGTGATCCCTTGGGGACGGAGGAAAAGAGATCATTTCGTAGACCCGTGGCTGCCCTGGAAACCGAATGACAGTACGGGCATCCATTCGGCTTCCAGGGCAGCCACGGGCAGAACAGGCAAACAGGAATAGGCGGCGACCCGCTACTCCCCCGCCACGCTTGCGCGCAGCTTGGCGGCGATGGGCTCGGATGCCAGCAGGAACACGAGCATGACCACGGAGCACGCCAGGCACACAATCCAGGTGCTCGCAAAGGAGCCCGTGGCATCGAACAGCACGCCCGAGACAATGGCGCCCACGGTGCCGCCGACCATCTCGAGCGAGGTAATGGTGCCCGTGACCTTACCCAGGTCGGCCATGCCAAACTGCTTGGACGCGGCGATGGTAGGCGTGATGGTGCCCATGCACGTTCCAACACCAAAGCTCACAGCGGCGACAATAGGACCGAGGTCCGTCGTCGGGAAACACAGCGCCACGCAGGCGATAATGCACGCAACGGAGCCAAGGATATTGCCAAAGCGCAGGCCAAAGCGGTCATAGATCGCACCGAGCGAAATCTTGGCAATAACGACGGTGACCATGTAGGCCGAAAGCACGGTGCCCGCCCACATGGGGTCGTGGCCGCCCGTGACGATCTTGGCGCCGTTGACGGTAACGCTCGTCATGTTCGTAACTTGGTTGGGCAGGATGGCGCCGTTGACCAGGCCCATAAAGAGGAAGGCGACGACGAGCAGCCAAAACGCCGGGCTCTTCTTGATACGAGACCAGCCGACGCTAACCTCGGGCGCCGTGTGCTCGTCCTTGTCGCCAGCCGTCGAGACGGACGGATCGCCCGGGTTCTCGCCGAGCGGCTTCAGGCCGATCTCGGAAGGCTTGGTGCGGAAGGAATAGTCATGCAGTTAACGAAAATGGTGTAGCACGTGGCCATGATCACAAAGCCGGAGGCCACCACGAGCCAGCCGGGGAAAAATTTACGTTGCTGGGACATACTGTTCCTTTTTTAAACAAACGAGTAGCAAGATTGGGTGCTACCGATGATCGGCGATGTAGCCCAAAGCGACGGCGGCATAAGCCGCGGCGCCGAGAGGAAGCTCGGCATCGTTAAAGCGCGCCTTGGGATGATGCTGGGCAAAATGCTCGTCCGTATCGGTCACGGCCGCGCCCACCGTAAAGTACGCACTTGGGATCTCGCTCGAGATAAGCGCGAAGTCCTCGCTCGCCATGGCGTGGAATAGCGGCAGGAAGGCAGCCTTGGGCAGCACCGCGCCCACGTAGCCAAGCGACGCCTGCGTCATGCCGTCGTCGAGTACCAGCGGCGGAACATCCGAAAGCGTCTCGATAGTCGCCGGCGTGCGATACGTTGCGGCCACGCCGTTGACGACCTCAGCGATGCGGGTCTTGAGGTGCTCCATGAGCTCGACGTCGAAGCCACGCAGCGTTCCCTCAAGCACACAAGTGTCGGGAATGACATTTGCGGCCTGACCGCCGGCAAACTTGCCAATGGTAAGCGCGACCTCCTTGGCCGCCGGCACCTCGCGAGAGATGAGCTCCTGAAGCGCCAGATGCACATGGACGCCGGCCGTGATGGGGTCGATGCAGATCTCGGGGCTCGAGCCATGGCCGCCCTTGCCCTGAAGCGTGATGCGAAAACCGTACACGCCCGAGAGCGCCGGGCTGCCGTAGAGCACCAGGCCAAGCGGCGACTGGCTATTGACATGCATGGCGAAGGCGGCCTGGGGACGCGGGTTCTGCAGCAGACCGTCGGCGATGGCGGCGCGGGCACCCTCAAAGGTTTCCTCGCCCGGTTGGAACAGCAACTTAATCGTGGCGTTGGCGTCGACAAGCTCGGACTCGCGGGCCTTGAGCAGGCGCGCCGCACCAAGCAGCGCCGTCGCGTGCATATCGTGTCCGCATGCGTGCATGCAGCCGTTCGTAGAGGCGAAAGGCTCTCCCGACTCCTCGGCAACAGGCAGGGCATCCATGTCGCCACGGAGCATGATGACCGTACCGGCCTGTTTGTCCGTGCACGTACCGTTACCCCGAGCAGCAGCTGCCGCGCCGGCACCGATTAGGCCAACGACACAGGAGCCGTCAACAAGCACGGCATAGGGAATATCCATCTCGTCCAGACGCGCCTGGATAAAGGCGGACGTCTGCGGAAGGTTGTTACCGAGCTCAGGCGTTTGATGGAGATCGTGTCGCCATGAGGCGAGCTCGTCTGCAAAAGCCTGAGCTTCTGCAACGAGACCGTCACCGATAGCGGCCTGCGCCGCTGCGGTGGCCTTGGGCGCTGATTGCAGTTGAAGATCGGACTGAGCTGGTGCCATAAATGCCCTCCAGTAACGTTTTTGCGGTAAGCACTTTGATAGCGTAAAGTGTAAGGTACAACTTTAAGGGCGAGGCATAAAAAATGCCGCCCCAGGAGGGCGGCGCAACAAGTTGTTTACAATTGCGGGCGCGGCTTTCGACGCAAAAAATCGAAGTGAGTCTCGCTCAAGATAATCGACAGGAAGATAAGCACAAAGCCGGCGAGCAGACGCGAGGTGAGCGCCTCCCCCATCAGCAGCACCGAAAACAACACGCCCGAAGGCGACTCCATCGAAAGGAGCAGCGAGCCCGTCGAAGCCGAGACATGCGCCAGGCCGACGTTTTGGATGAGCAGAGCCACGCATGTGCAGCCCACCGAGAGAAACGCCATCGCACTGATAAAGCTCGGCGTCCACACGGACAGAGGCGCCTGGGTTTCGAATAGCAGCGACGTTGCCAGGCTCAGCACGCCGTTGCCCACAAACATCCAAAACGTAATGACGTTGATGTCCATTTTGCGACCGTACTTGGCGGTCACCGCCATCTGGATGGCGAAGAAGACCGCACCCGTCAGCGTAATGACGTCACCGATGTTGAATTCAACGCTATCGAGCGCCACCAAACCAATGCCCGCCAAGCACAGCAGCGCCGCGCCCAGGTTATAACGGGTGAGTTTTTCGCCGCTCAGAAAATAGCTCGCGAACGGCACAAGGATGCAATACGTGCCCGTCAAAAAAGCATTCTTGCCCGCCGTAGTATGTGCCAGACCGACCGTCTGCAACGCATAGGCCGCCCACATGAGCACGCCCATACTCAGGCCAACGATCAGGTTGCGAGCGTTGAGGTGCGCGATGATGCGTTTGTGGAAGACGGCAAACATGACCAACGCTGCGGGCAGAAAACGTACATAGAGCAGCGCGAACACCGGAATGGTGCCGAGTGCGTCCTTCATAGTGGTAAAGGAGTAGCCCCAGATGACCGCCACCGAAAGGAGCAGAACCTTCCAGAACAGCGGAGAGCGTGCGCCGGCGCCCCGGGGAATACCGCCCGCGCCCAAATCCTCACGGGCTACTGGGCTATCGGGCAAGTTTTCGATTTCGTTGGCAGCGTATTGGGCCATGGAACATCCTCACACTCAATCTGGGCGTGGTGTCCGCACGCGTATGGCTGCGTGCCGCCTCATGGTCAAATAAAAACGGGACGCGCCGGACCCCCGGCACGCCCCGCTACTGTAGCAACAACCAACGTCACACCGCAATCCAGCCCACTAAAGTACCGGCAGAGTAAACCTCGATGCTCCGGCAATATCAGCGAAAACGACCCCAAGCGAGCAAGGTGACGTGAAATGAAAGGGCGCTGACCTTCTGGTCGCGCCCTTGAAATTGAACGTCAGATTGCCGCTTAGGGGCGTTTGCAGCGTCGAGCCGTTACGGCGTTTGGTAAAACGCCGTAACTTAAACTGCTTGTGCCAGCTTCTCGGCTCGCTCGGCGGCGGCGAGCGCCTCGATGACGGTGCCGAGCTGATCGCCCAGAAGGACGCCATTGTAGGTGGAGTTGAAGCCGATACGGTGATCGGTCACGCGGTCCTGGGGCTGGTTGTAGGTGCGAATCTTCTCGGAACGGTTGCCGTGGCCGATCTGGCTCTGGCGCTCGGCACCGAGCTCAGCCTGCTGCTTCTCGAGTTCCATCTCGTACAGACGGGCACGCAGCATCTGCATGCAGACCTCGCGGTTCTGGATCTGGGAACGCTGCTCCTGCGACTGCACCACGGTGTTGGTGGGCAGGTGGGTGATGCGCACGGCAGAGTAGGTGGTGTTAACGCACTGACCGCCAGGGCCCGAGGCGCAGTAGGTATCGATGCGCAGGTCGGACTGGTTGATCTGAACGTCGATCTCCTCGGCCTCGGGAAGCACGGCGACGGTCGCCGTGGAGGTCTGGATACGGCCCTGGGACTCGGTCTTGGGGACGCGCTGGACGCGATGCACGCCGGACTCGAACTTCATGACGGAGTAGACGCGGTCGCCCTCGACCTTGAACTCGATGGACTTAAAGCCGCCGGCTTCGCTGGGGCTGGAGTCGAGCACGGTGGTCTTCCAGCCGCGCGACTCGCAAAAGCGCTGATACATCTTGTACAGGTCGCCGGCGAAGATGGCGGCCTCGTCGCCACCGGCGGCGGAGCGGATCTCGACGATGGTGTTCTTGTCGTCGTTGGGGTCACTCGGGATGAGCATGTACTTGATGTCTTCCTCGAGCTGGGGAAGCTTCTCCTCGTTCTCGGAGATGTCCATCTGGAGCATCTCCTTCTCGTCCGCGTCGGTCGTGTCGCGGAGCATCTCCTTGGCGGCCTCGATGTCATCGAGCGCACCGATGTACTCGCGCGAGGCGGCGATGAGGTCGGACTGGTGCGCGTACTCCTTGTTGAGACGCGTGAACTCCTTGATGTCGGAGGCGACGGCCGGGTCGGAAAGCTTCTTCTCGAGCTCCTCGTAGGCCTTGATAATCTTTTCGAGCTTGTCGCGCATGGCGGGACTCCTTTATATGCGTGAAGGTGAAAATCGGCAGAATTGATGGGGCGCGGGGCGCCGCTGCGGGGGTAAGCCCGGCTAGAACATGTCGATCTTCAGATACATGCGCATCCCTTCGCGTATGGGGTACATAGTTGCGGTCTAACCCATACATGATAGCGTGCGCAGGCAAACCTGCATATAACCCGCACGGAATGAGTGGACGTAGCCGTTGGGGACGTTCCTTAACGACTAGTCGTTTAAGAACGTCCCCAACGGCTAACAAAGGAACAGTCCCTTTGTCGGATTCTAGAGCGTGTGGAGCAGAGCGATGAAAAAGCGAACGCCCTGGAGGTAGGCACGGCGGGTAATGCGCTCGTTGGTGCCGTGGACACCGCGCTCGCACTCGTCATCGTCGACCACAAACGCCGAGAAGCGAATGCACTCAGGGCAAATGCGCTGGTAGTTGGCAGCGTCGGTCGCGCCAATCACGGTCGAGGGCACAATCGCCAACGGATCGGATGATCCGTTTTCCTCCGTCCCCTTTGGATCACGGAAATAGCGGGCGGCGATGGCGCGGACGGCCTCGAGGCCGGGACCACCGATGCGCGGGGACGGCGAGGGTTCGGAACTGCCGGGGCCCAGCTCCACTTCGACACGACCGGCAAGGTCCGCCCCGGCAACCGCCTCACGGCAGCGCGCCACAACGTCGGCCACGCTCGTGCCCTCAAGCATGCGGAAGTTAATGTTTGCCCACATATCCTGCGGCATCACGTTAGCGCCGGTGCTACCGCCCTCAATTTGGGTCGGTGCGCAGGTGGTGGTCACGAGCGGATAGAGCTTCTTGCTGGCGAGACACTCGCGCACGATGGCGTCCTTGTTGGCGGCAATCTCATCCGCCGTGTAGAGCCCCAGCTCGACAAGCTGTGCGGCAAGCAGATCGGTCACACGCGTCGGCCACTCGATATCGCAGATTGCGGCGATAGCGCGGCTCAGCACCTCGAGCGACGTGCCGCCGTAGGGGTTGGAAGAATGTCCGCCCGCGCTCTTCGTCTTGAGCACGATATCGGCGTAGCCCTTCTCGGCAAGGTCGGCATGCATAAGCCAGCCCTCACCCGCGCTGTACTCGGCAGCCGGAACGATGCGGTAGTCGCCCTCGTCGATCAGGTATTCAAGTTCAATACCGCGCTCCTCGAGCACGCGGCCGATGGCGCCCGCGCCGTACTGCGTGGTCTCCTCATCCTGGCCAAAGGCCAGCAGCAGGGTTCGTTCGTGTTGCCAGCCGTGCGCCAGCGCATACTCAACGGCCTCCAGGATGCCTGCGACCTGGTCTTTCATATCGATGGCGCCGCGACCCCAAATATAGGTGTCGTCCACGTGCCCGCTAAAGGGATTGTGCGTCCAGTCTGTCTCGGTGCCCGGCACCACGGGAACCACGTCCATGTGGCCCATGAGCATGACCGGCTTGAGGGCGGGGTCGATGCCGGCAAGCGTCACGAGCAGCGAATGGTCGATGAGCTCGACCTCGCCCGCCGCAAACACGCGCGGCCAGGCCTGCTGCATATAGGCGCGCAGGTCGGCAAACGCCTGCCAGTCCACCGTCTGGGCATCCATGCTCGAAATCGTCGGAAACGACAGCACGCGGCCCAGGCGCTCGCACGCGCCGACCTCGTCGATATCGGCAAAATCATCCTCGTGCGCAAAGAAGCGCCAAACCTCGGCCATGCCTTCCTCCAAAAACAACGTGGCAAAGAGGCGGTCCCTTTGCCACGTTCGCTTGCATTATTTGTCCTCAAGATAACGCGAGAGGAACTCGCGGGTGCGCCGGTGCTTGGGGTTGCCGAAGAGCTCGGCCGGCGCGGCGTCCTCGAGCACCACGCCCTTGTCCATAAAGACCACGCGGTCGGACACCGTGCGGGCAAAGGCCATCTCGTGCGTGACGACCACCATGGTCATGCCGTCGGCAGCGAGCTTGCGCATGACCTCGAGCACCTCGCCCACGATCTCGGGGTCGAGTGCGGAAGTCGGCTCGTCGAACAGCATGATCTGCGGATTCATGCACAGGGCGCGGGCGATGGCCACGCGCTGTTTTTGACCACCGGACAGGCGACCCACGGCGGCGTGCGCGAACTTATCGAGCCCCACGCTCGTCAGATGCTCCATCGCGACCTTCTCGGCCTCGGCCTTGCTCATCTTTTTGAGCGTGACGGGCGCAAGCGTGCAGTTGTCGAGCACATCCATGTTGTTGAACAGGTTAAAGCCCTGGAACACCATGCCGATGTCCTCACGGAGTTTATTGATATTGCAGCGCTCGGCCGTAAGGTCCTGGCCGTGGAACCAGATGTGGCCCGCGTCCGGGGTCTCGAGCAGGTTGAGGCAGCGCAGGAAGGTCGACTTGCCCGAGCCCGAGGCGCCGATGATGGTAACGACCTCACCGGGATTGACAGCGAGGTCGATGCCCCTGAGCACCTCGAGCGAACCGAAGCTCTTGCGCAGGCCCTCGACGCGGATGAGCGGCTCTTTAGTTTGTGCGGCGGCCACAGCGCCGGTGGTAGTGGTATCTGCCATGATGATTCTCCTCGTCTTGCGCCTAGTTGGAGCTGGGCAGCGTTGCCGGGGCCTCGGCGCCGAGCTTTTTGCCAAAGGCCTCGAGCAGGCGGCTCGCCACGAGCGTCAGGATCAGGTAGACCACGAGCGCCACGCAGTAGACCTCCATCTGGCGGTAGTACACGCCGGCGACGGTGGTGGTGGCGTACATGAGGTCAAACACACCGATGACCGAAAGCACCGACGAATCCTTGATGTTGATGATGAGCTCGTTGGTGAGCGCCGGAATCGCGTTTTTAATGCCCTGGGGGAACACGACCTTGCGCATAGCCTGCCACTGCGACAGACCCAGCGAGCGCGCCGCCTCGGCCTGACCGGGATCGATGGACTCGATGCCGCCGCGCAGGACCTCCATCATGTAGGCAGTAGAGTTGAGCGAGATGGTGACGAGGCCAGCGGTAAAGGTGCTCCAGATCTGGTTGGCTTGGGCGGTCTCGAAGCCCATGCCGCGCAAAACGGTGAAGCCCGCGTAATAGATGAGCAGGCCCTGGACCATCATGGGCGTGCCGCGCACGATGGTGGAGTAGACGGTCGTAAAGCCGCGGCCGATGCTCTTAAAGAAGCGCACCAGGTCGTTATCCACGCGATCGAACGTCTGAATACGCAGGAACACAAAGAGCAGTGCCAGGAAAAAGGCGATGACGGTGCCGAAGGTCGCAAGTGCGATGGTGATCTCGATGCCGCGGATAAAGAAGTCGCCGCTCTTGTAGGTCATGTAGACCAGGCTCGACAAAAAGTCGCTGGGGTTGGAGTCCGAGACAATGCTCACCTGCACCAGGTCGATAAACGACATGACGCAACGGTCGATAAAGAAGATCGCCGCGATGGCAACCACGACATAGCTGCCCAGGCGCGCGCCGCGACGGCAACGCTCGGATGCAAACGGCGACTTTTGGCGATAGTCGTTCCAATGCATAATCTTGGTGACGAGTGCTGCCGCCGACACGACAATCCAAGCCCACAGAATCGCCCAGAGGCAGTCCTGGAACACACCCGTGGGCGCCAAGAAGCTCAGCGGCGTGGGGTTGCGCTGACTAAACGCCAGACCGAGCGCCGCGATGGCGCTCGTGCCTAGATACACATAACGGTGGTCGGCCTTGATAAAGGAGGCCAGACGATTGATGGTTTTCATGCTGCCTCCCTATGCCGGCTGACGATCGAGGCACGCGTCCCACATTTGGTCGCGCTCCTCTTGGCTTATGCCCTTGAGCGTCTTGTCGATGAGCTTAAGCAGCTTGTCCGAGCCCTTGCGGCAGCCGACGTTTGCCGCGACCTCCTGCTTAAAGCCCTCGCCCTCGGCAAAATGAATGGGGACGATACCGGGATTTTGGGCCATATAGCCCTTCTCGTTCTCGGTATTGTAGGTCACGGCGTCGCAGGTGCCCTGCAGCAGGTTCGAAAACACCGTGGGAACCGAATCGACCGGGTTCTTGTGGACAACGTCCGGGATCTCGTCGATGACGGTGTCGAGCATGGTGTCCTTTTGGCCGAGCACCGTGGCACCACTGAAGTCGCTGAGCTTGGTGGCGTTCTGGTAGGGCGAGCCCTCTTTTACGAACAGGCCAAAGTAGCCAATGAAGTACGGGTCGGAGAAGCCGACCGACTCCTCACGCTCGGGCGTAGCGCTCATGCCGGCGATGATAAGGTCGATCTGGCCGTTGTTGAGCGAATCGATAAGGCCCGAGAAGCTCTGCTTGACGGCAACGGGCTCGCCACCGAGGGCCTTGCAGACGATCTTGGCGATCTGCACGTCGTAGCCATCGGCATAGGCGCCCTGTACGTTGTCGATGGGGATGGTGTACTCGCTGGCTTCGGAAACCTGCCAGTTGTACGGAGCGTAGGCCGCCTCCATGCCAATGCGGATCTTGTCCTTGCCGATCACGGAATCGGACAGGTCGTCGCGACCTCCGCCCGTGGTGGTCTGGACCACCTTGAGCGTGGACGGGCGCTGGCAGCCGGCAAGCGCGCCGGCGACGACGGAAGCACTCGCAGCGAGAGCGCTACCCAGGAAGATGCGACGACTGCACACCGGCTGGGCCTGCGCGTCGCGCTGTAGTCGAGGTTGCATCTGATGCCTTTCCTATTTTGCCTTACTGACAATAAGACAGGATATACGCCCGCAACCAGCAGCGCGGCATGTGCGCGAAAAATTAATAGACACACGAGGACGATTGGCGCAAAGCAGCCTGTCCCCCCATGCACCGCTTGTCATTCAAAAGGCAAGGCATAGACCTTCTGGTCATGCCTTGCCTTTTGAATGACAAATTGTCGCTCTGGGTGGCGCGCAGCGTCGACCAGTCCGCCGTTCGTTAGAACGGCGGAACCTCTAGAGCAGGGTGACGCTAAAGGAACGGGTGTCGGTAGCACCCGGCACCAGCGTAATGGTGTTGACCTTGTGCTCAAAGACGTCGTCCTCGGTATCCATGGTGGTGTGGCCGGTCCAGGGCTCGAGCGCCACAAACGGGGCGTCGTTGGCGGCAGACCACACGCCGATGTACTTAAATCCCTCAAAGTCGATCTTGACGCCGTGACCCGACTTGCGACCGCGCAGCGTAAGCGTGGAGCCCGGGGTATCGGTGAACATGATGGCATCGTTATCGAAGCTGCGGTGCGTGATGGGCAGCACGTCAGAGTTATCGGGCGCCTTGTAGCTACCCTCAAACGTCATGAGGCCATCGGGCGTGATGATGGGAGCCTCGTTGGTCCAAGCCTCGGTAAACGCCAGCTCGTAATCCTCGAATGCCTCGTCCTCGGCACCGGGGGCGGGCACGTTAAATGCAGGGTGGCCGCCCACCGAGAACGGCAGGTCCACGTCGCCGGTGTTCGTAACGGCAAAGGTCTGGGTAAGCGTGGCGTCGCCGGTCAGGGCATAGATCATGTTGAGCTTAAAGTGGAAGGGGAAAGCCTTGAGCGACTCAGGCGTGTCAGTGATCTCGTAGGTGACGGACGAGCCGTCCTCGGAGACCTCGACCAGCTTGTGCTCGACGATGCGCGCGAGGCCGTGGCGCGGCATCTCGCAGGTGCCGGCTGCAGACGTCGCTGTGTTGTTGCGCAGCGAGCCCACGATGGGGAACAGAATGGGCGCGTGCTTGCCCCAAAAGGCGGGGTCGCCCTGCCACAGATACTCGTTGCCGTTGAGGGCAAGGCTCGTGAGCTGGGCACCCATGGAATCGATGGCCGCGGTGAGGCCGCCGCGCTTGATGGTAGTGACGGTGGACATGCTACTTCCTCCAAAAATAAACAACAGTATCGAGGGCTATTGTCCCACTCTTGACAGCAAGGAGAAGCGACAGGCACAGTTATTGAACGATTGCGTAAAGGTCGAACCCGCCCTGCGGCGTGCTGTCGACCGTATCGGGCGCCTGCGAGTTAAAGCTCACGGGAACCATGCGCTTTGAGGCGCGGTAACGCGTGCCATCGGTGGCGACGGGCGGCTCGTCGACCGTAAGCTCGTAGTCGCCGGGCTTGAGTTCGATGCCGTCGCCAGCGGAGTTGACATATTGATACTCGTCGATTGCTTGTCCCCTGAGCGTGCGGCCCACAATATGGACGAGCATTTGGCTATCGCCGCGCGCGGTATCCCACGTCGCGCCGTCCTTAACCTCGACCGACACATGCACCGAGCGCGTGCGGCTGAGCGATTGCTCGACAGACATCTCGACCTTGGCGGCGTCCTTGCGCTGTTGCTCCACGTGGCTCCAGACATTTCCGATCGCCGAGCAAGCGATGACGCCGGCCATGAAGGCGATGAGGATGGGGCCGAGCGGTGAGCGGCGGGCCGCGTCTTCCTCGCGAGCCAGGTTGGGGCGACGCGTGGGGGCGGGCGCCTGGGCACCCTGCGCGGGCACGTCGAGTATGCTGAAGGATGCCGTGCTGCCGGGGTCGATGGTGTGGCGCGGCTGCGGGGTCTTGGCCGGCGAGATGGACATGTCGGCTGGCTCACCCAGCGTGGCCGTGGCATCGGCCTTTGCCTCGTCGGCCTCGGCCTGGGCCCAAGCCTGCTCAAAGGTCAGGGGCTCGGCGGGGTCGGAGGCGGCTTCAGGCTCGACAGCGGCATCGCTGCCGGTCCCGTCCTCGTCGCTCGACACGTCACACGGCGCGGGCTCGTCCCACTCCTCGTCCGGAGCCTCGCCCTCGCTATACCACCATTCAAAGTTATCGATATCCATACGGGGCGCCCCTTAGGCCTCGCAAATAAAACACTTGCTAGCCTTATACCCCCAGACGGCGCTGGAGCTCGCCGGCACAGACAGGAAAACCGTCACAACATTCGACGCTTTTCCTCGATTTCGAGATTTTCATCGAATGTTGTGACGGTTTGGATATGGCAAAGGGACTGTACCTTTGTTACATAGCGAGGGCCGTACGGATGGATGGATCGCTGAGGGCCTCGCGGAGCCAGGGGGCCAGCTGCTCGGGGCGGCCCCGCAGGTAGCCGTCGAGCTCGGACGGGGCGACCGGGCGCACTTCCGAGATCTCCTCTTGGTTGATGTGCAGCTCGCCCGGCTCAACATGGGCAAGGTAGACCTCGCACCATTCGCACTCGCAGCGGCCGTCGCCGTGGTCCTCGCGGTACACCACGTGTCCGAGGTGCTTGAGCTGATCGGGCTCGCGCGTGATGCCAAGTTCTTCGTTGATGCGACGTGCCGTGGCGGCCGCGACGTCTTCCCCGGGGAGCGGATGGCCGGCGCAGCTATCGGCCAGCGCCCCGCCCCACAGGCGCTTGAGCGGACTACGGCGACAGAGCAGCAAACGCGCGTCTTCGCCCCGGCCCTCGACTAAAAGCGTCAGAAATGCCTGATGCAGGATGCCCTCGCCGGCATGTGCCTCGATGCGATCGACAGGGCCAAGCGCCTCGCCGGTCGCGGCATCGACCGCCACGACCTCGGCGCCTGCACCGCCCTCATCCCAGCCGGCGCGCAGGATGCGCGCGGCGGCCTCCTCGAGCGCGGCGATGAGCTCCTTGGTGGTATCGAGCACATGCTGCAGGTCGTCCCCGCTCGCCTGCTCAACATGAAAACCCGTGCTTGCAACGACCGGCACATCAAAGCGCGTGGCCAGCGCCGCCGCGATACCGTGCGCCGGGATCTCATCTCGATGGCACGGAACGGCCAGGATGCTCACCGTCGCCGTACGGCCGGGCTCGGGGCGCGGAATGGCCTGCGCCGTAGCGCCCAGGTGCGCGAACTCCGGCGAGCAGGCGTACACCGCCATGCCTCGCGGCGTCACCGTCAGCTGGGCCTCGAGCGCAAACTTGCCCTCGCCCACTGCAACCTTTGTCGTGTGCATACCCATGGGATCTCCTGTCGCCCGCGATGTACCTGAGACCATCTTCGCCTGTATTGCGACTATACAGGCAAGCGCAGCCTGCGACAAAGGGGGCAGGCACCTGACACATTCTGTTAGAGTTGCAGGGATTGAATCCCGCTTATTCATGCGACATTGGAGTGACAACCTTGACCGCCGCAACCACGCCTAAAAGTAAATCAACCGCCGCCGCGCTCTCCCCCGCGCGCACCAAGCTCTGCCTGGCGCTGCTCGTGCTGTTGGGATTCTCGCTCGGCTGCTCCGAGTTCGTGGTCATCGGTATCGAGAGCGACTTGGCAACGGAGCTCGGCATCTCGCTTGCCACTGCGGGCCAGCTCATCAGCGTGTTCGCGCTCGTCTACGCCATCGCGACGCCGGTGCTCGCGCTCAGCACGGGGCGTTTTCGCCGCTACCAGCTGCTCGTGTGCTATAGCATCGTCTTTGTGCTCGGCAACCTGGTCATGGCGTTGGCGCCCAACTTCCAGGTACTGTTTATCTCGCGCATTGTCCTGGGCTCTGTCTCGGGTGCGCTGCTCGCCGTGGGTGTGACGTACATCCCCGAGCTGCTATCCCCGCAGCAAACCTCGCTTGCCATCTCGGTCGTGTACGGTGCGTTTTCCGTGGCAATGGTCTTTGTCACTTCGATCGGCAAGTTTGTGGCCGACACGCTCGATTGGCACGTGGCCATGTACGGCACGCTGACCTTTGCCGTTCTGATCTGCGGAGCGCTCGTGGCGTTTATGCCGCGCGCTGGGCAAACCGACGAGCCTGCCACCTTTCGCGAGCAGGCGGGTCTGCTGCGCGAGCCGAGCATCATCACCGGCATGCTCATCTTTTTGTTTGGCGTAGGCTCGGTCTATGTGTTCTACGGCTACGTGACGCCTTATCTTGAGCAGGTGCTGGGTATGGGCACCGTTCAGGCGAGCACCACGCTTATGGCCTACGGCGTGTTCTGCCTGATCTCGAACATCCTGGGCGGATGGATCGATGCGCGCTTTGGCATGAAGGCGCTGCTTGTGACGTTTGTGTTGCAGGCTGCGGCGTTACTCGGGCTGTTTGCCGTGGGCGGCACCATGCCACTCGCGCTGGTCTTTGTCTTTAGCTTGGCGCTACTCATGTACCTGTTCTCGGTGTCGTGCATCACGCACTTTATGGACGTGGCACGCAGCCGCCACCCCAAGTCGATGGTACTCGCAAGTTCGGTTGAGCCCATGGCGTTTAACGTCGGCATTTCGTTTGGCACCGCGGTAGGCGGAGCCGTGGTAAGCAGCATTGGCATTGCGTACGTGGGCGCCGTGGGCGCCGCGTTCTCGCTTGTGGCCTGGGCGCTTACGCTGGTGACGATTAAGTTGGCTCGCTGGGAGCGTCGCCGCGGGTAGCGCAATTGCAGCCAAAAGCCGCAGCACCGCCCACCATCTTTTGACCGCCTGGCGTTTGCTCCTGCAGCCATGCAACACGTCGTCTGCCGCCCAAGTCAGCATCTTTCCCGGCGCTATTTAACCACGCAAAACGCATCCTGTTAAGATTATCGCTATCGTTTTTCGCAATCTGAAAATCGATGGAATCGCAGGTAGAGCTTTCGTAGTCTGAAGTGGTCAATCCACACGAAAGGGGTTTACCACATGGACAAGAAAGCAGTTGTAATCGCCGGAGCCGGCAGCACCCACACTCCCGGCATCATCCAGAGCCTGTTGCAGAAGAAAAACGAATTACCGCTGCGCAAACTCGCCCTGTACGACATCGACGAGAAGCGAATGCATCTCGTCTACGACATCATGAAGCAGTTCATCGAGCAGGAAGCTCCTGACATCGAAGTTGTCGTGACGACCGATCCCGAAAAGGCATTCACCGATGTCGACTTCGTCTTCGCGCAAATCCGCCAGGGTGGCCTTCAGATGCGTCGCCAGGACGAGCGCATCCCTCTCAAGTACGGTTGCGTGGGACAGGAAACCTGCGGCGCCGGCGGTTCGATCTCCTATGGCATCAGGTCCATCCCCGGCGTCTTCGACCTCGTACGCTACGCCAAGAAATACAGTCCAGACGCCTGGATCCTCAACTATTCCAACCCCGCCGCAGTTGTCGCCGAGGCCACACGTCGCGAGTTTGACAACGACCATATCCTTAACATCTGCGATATGCCCACGGCTATCTTGCTCTCGTACTCTAAGATGCTCGGACTTCCCAGCTGGCGCGATATCGACCCCATGTATTTTGGACTCAATCACTTTGGCTGGTTTACCAAAATTTACGACAAGCAGGGGCACGATCGTCTGCCGGAGCTCCGTCAGATGATTCTCGAGCACGGCATGGCCGTGAGCGACAAGCATCACAAGGACAAGGACTGGATGCACACCTGGGGTCAATACGTCAAGATTGTGAAGGACTATCCCGAGTATCTGCCCAACAGCTACCTGCAGTACTACCTGTACTCCAAAGACATGGCAGATGACATGGACCCCAACTGGACGCGCGCCGACAACGTCATCAACGGACGCGAGAAGGAGATGTTTGCCGAGCACGACAAGTACCTGGCAGATCCCGCCAATTACAAGAGCCCAGTACAGAGCTTCACGGTCTTTGGCGACTTTATCGTCGACGCAGCCGCCTCTATCGCCTACAACAAGTGCGAACGTTATCTCGTAATCGTCGAGAATAATGGCGCCATCCCCAATCTGCCCGACGACGCCATGGTCGAGGTCCCTGCCTACCTGCGCTCTTGGGGCCCCGAACCCATCAGCCAGCCTGCTATCCCCACCTTCTACAAGGGGCTTATCGAAGAGCAGAATGCCAGTGAGAAGCTCGCCGTCGACGCATATTACGAGCATTCCTACCAGAAGGCGCTCGAAGCCATCGCAATCAACAAGACCGTCCCTTCGACTACCGTCGCGCGCCAAATCCTCGACGACCTGATCGAAGCGAACGGCGATTATTGGCCGACCCTGTCCTAACTCCCCGCGCATCGAAGGAACATCATGAAAGAAAGCAAGCTCTACAGCGAGTTCCAGAGACTCGGCAAGGTGCTCATGGCACCGGTCCTCCTCCTGCCCGTTTCCGGCATTTTGGTCGGTCTGGGCTCCGCCCTTTCCAATGCTAACCTCATCTCGCTCTGCCCGTTTTTGGGCACCGAGCCGATGGTGATCTTTAGCACGCTCATCAAAGCAGCCGGCAACGTTATCAATGGTAACATCTCGGTTCTCTTTGCGATCTGCATCGCTTACGGTTACGCCAAGGCCGAGAAGGCGACCGCCGCACTCTCAGGCTTCATCGGCTACATGACCATGAACACGATCATGGGTCAGCTGCTTATCCTGCTGGGCACCATCGATCCCGCCAACCTGCAGACCGGTCAGAACGCCATCCTGGGCGTAACCACACTCGACACCGGCGTATTCGGCGGCATCATCATCGGCTTGGTAGTCGCGTGGATCCACAACCGATTCTATAAGGTGCAGCTTCCGCCGGTGCTCGGTATCTTCAACGGCACACGCTGCGTCCCCGCCCTCACCGTTGTTTTCGCAAGCCTAGTGGGCGTTGCGCTCGCCTTCGTGTTTCCGTTTGTGCAAACCGGCCTAAAGGCCGCCTCGACACTCATCGATTCCACCGGGGTGTTTGGCGCGTTCATCTATGGCTTCTCCGAGCGCATGCTTCTGCCCTTCGGCCTGCATCATTGCATCTACCTGCCGTTTTTCTTCACTTCTTTGGGCGGTAACATCCAGGTTGACGGCCAGACCGTCGAGGGTGCTGTCAACATCTACAACGCCATGCTCAACACGCCCGGCATGATGTACGACATCGACATCTCAAAATACGTCATGAACGGCAAGGTGCTGTTCGCCATGTGCGGCCTGCCCGCGGCGGCGCTCGCCATCTACCACTGTGCCCGTCCCGAGAATAAGAAGAAGGTCGGCTCCCTCATGATCGCCGCCGTTATTCCGGCCGCCATCATGGGCATAACCGAACCGCTCGAGTACTCCTTCCTCTTTGTAGCGCCCGTACTCTACGTGGTCCACGCCCTGCTGTGCGGCATCGCGTATGTACTCACCTACCTAGTACAGTTCAATGTGCCCGGACCTTCCGCCTTCGGCGGACCGCTCCTCTCGTGGATCTTCAACGGCATCATGAACGCCGATAAAGGCTCCAACTGGTTCTGGCTTATTCCGCTCGGCATCGCTTACTTTGGGATTTATTACGTGCTGTTCCGCACCTTTATCAAGAAATTTGACCTCAAAACCCCGGGCCGCGAGGATGATGACACGCAGGCAGCGGATGACACGTCGGCCATCGACTCCAAAGCACCTGTCCAGGTAAGCGAGCTCATCCCGCAGATCGTGGAAGCCGTGGGCGGCGCCGATAACATCTCGGGTGTCAACGCCTGCTTCACTCGCCTGAGGCTTAGCCTCAAAGACACCGCCCTGGTCAAGGACGATAGCGTCTTCACCAAAGACCTCGGCGCCAGCGCCATCGTGCACGTTGGCGGCGGTGTTCAGATCGTTTACGGCAATAAAGCTTCTGTCTACAAAGTCGAAATGAGAGAATACTTGGGCATGGAATAAATCCGTCCCATAGCTTCACCACAATGCTCCGGAGACGGCATATCCGCTCCGGGGCATTATTGTTTGGAGTGATTTGAATGTCGATGTACGAGGTCTATTCGAACCTCAGGTCTTGTATCGAAGACGTCGAGAAGGGCGGCAGCCTTGACGCCCACATCGCACTCTACGCCCTTTCCCATCACGACGAGATCCCAGAGCTCTCAATAGAAGTACTTGCCCGCGCGTGCAATACATCGCCCGCGACCATCTCGCGCTTCTGCAGGCGCGTGAACGGCTCGAGCTTTCGATCGTTCAAAGAGCAAGTTGACGACTTCAACGCTTGGCTCCAGCGCGAGACAACCGAGGCAAGGGCGCATAAGCAAATCGATATACCCTGGTATTTCGATATCGTAGAGACCTCTTTGCTTGAAACAAAACGCCTGCTCACTGAGGATCGACTCGAGCAGGCCGTTGACTGGCTTCTCGATGCGCAAAATGTCTACGTATACGGAAGCTCATTCTCCAATCTCGCCGCCCGCTCACTCTGCGAAAAGCTGAGCCGCGTAAACCGACTGTGCTTCTCATTTGGCTCCGTCAAGGGACAGGAAACGTCGCTCTGTCTGCTCCAACCCGACGATCTAGCCATCTTTGTATCGTTCTCAGGGAAGACGAGCCATATCTTCAATCTTTACGTTGAGGCCAAGCGGCGAGGTTGCCGCGTTATTTGGATATCGAGCAACATGGCATTCGATAACAACGGGGCGCGCGAGCTCTTGCTACCCGTGAGCGCGGAGTCACTCAGCGAGTACTCGACCGCCTTGGTTGAGGGCATGAGCCTACAAAGCGCGGTTAACGCTCTGTATATCAGCTGTGCAAATCGACTTCGGGCGCAGCGCTAGCCGCAAACACGCTAGAACCGAAAAGAACGCACCTCACCGTCGCAAGGCGTCCGAATACACGATAGGCAGCGCCAAAAGAGAGCAGCGAGCACGTCATGTACTTGCCCATTCACCCCAAAACAGCACAGGTTGGCGCCCGATTGAAGGATCGGACGCCAACCTGTATTAATCTTGATTGTGTGTTTGAGTCGTTTACTCCATACCCAGTAGCTCGCGCATCTGAGTCGCGTAGTTAGATGCCATGTTGCCGTAGACAATCTGCACGCCGCCGTTGACATGCACGATGCCACGCGCTTCGAGCTTTTCGGTAAACTCGGCGTCATCAACCACCTTGTCACAGTCATTGAGCTGGATGCGCAGACGGGTGAAGCAGGCCTCGACAGACTTAATATTGTTGTCGCCGCCCACTGCCTCAACGATGGCGGGAATGAGGTCGCTGATCACAGTCTTGGGAGCCTTTGCGGCCTCATCGTCGGACTCTTCCTCGCGGCCAGGGGTCTTAAGGTCCTTCTTAAGGATGATGAACTTGAAGACGAAGTAGTACACCACGAAGTAGATGGGGCCGAGGAACAGGATAACCTGCCAGTTGGAGCCCTTGGCTGCACCCATAATGCCGTTAAAGATCAACGACAAGAGCGGGCCGCCGAAGGACGCGGAGCCAGCCACGTTGAACTGCAGGATATAGGTCAGCGCATAAGCAAGACCAGCCATGAGAGCGTGGAACACGTAGAGGATGGGCGCGATAAACAGGAAGGAGTACTCGAGCGGCTCGGTAATGCCGGAGAGGATGCAAGGCACCACGATGGCGATCATGAGTGCTGCGGTCTTCTTCTTGTTCTTGGGAAGCGCCGTCTTGTAGAAGGCGAGTGCGGCGCCGGGCAAGCCGAGCATGGCGAAGATAACCTTGCCGTTCATGACAAAACGGCTGACCTCGATGTTAAACGGCGTGCTAGGAGAGCCCAGGATCGCGTTGTAGATATTGATAGCGCCCTGAACGGTCTGGCCGTCGATGGTCTCGACGCCACCGAGCGACGTGAAGAAGAACGGGAGATAGACAAAGTGATGCAGGCCAAAAGGCAGGAGCATGCGCTCGCCGGCGCCGTAGACAAATGCACCAAAGGCGCCCGTAGTCTTGATGAATTCGGACAGCGCACCGAGAGCGTTCTGAATAAACGGGAAAACAAAGGACATGACCAATGCGAGGATGCTGCATGAGAGCAGCGTCACCGCCGGGATAAAGCGCGTACCGTTGAAGATGGAGAACACGGCAGGCAGCTCAATCTTGTAGTAACGGTTATGAAGCCATGCAACAATTGCGCCTACCAAAAGACCGCCGATAACGCCCGTGTCGAGCGTGGTGATACCGAGGATCGTGCTCTGGCCCGTCGTAAGATTCGCGGGATCGATGACACCAGTCGCCGTAAGGAACGTGCCCATCACGGAGTTCATGCACATGTAGCCCAAAAAGCCACAAAGCGCCGCGGTAGCCTTCTCGGACTTGGCGAAGCCATAGGCGAGACAAATCGAGAAGATAACCGGGATGTTGTTCATAACGATGCTGGCAGCGGCCTTGAGAATCGAAAAGAAGATCGCAAAGCCCGGAGCAGCAAGCCAGGGAACAGCTGCCGTAAGGGTGGGGCTGGTAAAGGCATTGCCAAAGCCCTGAAGGATGCCGGCGATTGGCAGGATCAGGACAGGCGTCATGAGGACTTTGCCCAGACGCTGGAACTTTGCCAGCAGCTCATCTTTGTTCATGGGATACCCCTCTTAAAGAAACGGGGCGTGCAGTTCTACAACCCACACGCGCCATAACAGTTATCAAGCGCTATGGAACTAGCTACTTAAGCTCCGGCCAGTAATCCTTATTGGCCTCGATGAGCTTGTCGAGCACTTTGCGAGCCTTCTTTGCGTCACCGACCAGACGATTAAGCGTGAGTGCCTGCAGAGCCTTCTCGTAGGAACCCTCCATCCAAGCCTCAACAGTCAGGCGCTCATAGGCGTACTGGTTCTCCATAAGGCCGCGATAGAAGGTACCGATCTTGCCAACAGCATAGGGCTGCGGGCCATTGGCGCCCACGCTTGCCGCGACCTCGACCATGGCGTCATCGGGCATGCCCTCGATAATGCCGTTGTTGGGCACGATGACAATGAAGGTCTTGTTGGTGTTGCGATAAATGGCCGAGGTGATTTCCACGATCATATCGCCATGAGCGTCGTTTTGCACAACCGAGGAGTTCTTTGCGGTGCCGACTTTGGCAACACGCTCGCACTCGGCGAACACGCGCTTTTCACGACCGTTGATAACCTCGTCGGAGCGAGTGTAGTCGGGGTCGAGGTGAGCGACCTTGTACTCGGGATACAGATAGTACTGCAGATAAGTGTTGGGCAGATAGTCGGGGAAGTCCTCGAGCATGTCCTTGACCATAGCGTAGGTATCAAGCCAGGACTGGTCACGCTGCTCGGCATCGGCAGGAAGGAAGCCGTTCTTCTCCGTGTACTCCTTAATCTGCGGGACGAGGTCATGGCCCTCTTCATCGTAGATGTGCTTGAACCAACCGAAGTGATTGAGGCCGAAGTACACGGGCTCCGTCTTGCTCATATCGCGACCGAGCAGGCGACCGTAAGAGCGCATGAGGTTGACAGGCTGGTCGCAGATGTTGAGGACGCGATGCTCATCGGGCAGGACGCGCTCGAGACCATATGCCACAATAGCAGCCGGGTTGGTGTAGTTGATAATCCACGCCTCCGGGCTATGAGCGCGAACGTCGTTGACGATCTCAACCATGTCATGCATGGAGCGCATACCGTAAGCCATGCCGCCAGGGCCCACCGTTTCCTGGCCGATGATTCCCATATGCAGCGGAATCTTCTCGTCCTTGCTACGCATCTCATAGCCGCCGGTACGAATCTGGCAGAGCACAAAGTCGACGTCGGTGTAAGCCTCGTCCTTATCGGTGGTGTAACCAAACTCCACACCGGGCTCCTCCTCGGCGAAGAGGATCTTGCCAAACTCGCCAATCGGACGCTGGCGCTCGGCATCGATGTCATAGAGCATCACGCGGTTCAGCGGCAGAATGTCCATGTGCTTGGTCAGGGCTTTAAGAATGCCAGGGCACCACGTGGAGCCGCCGCCAACGATCACAATATTGAGCTTATCCTTCATGTTCCGTCCCTCCAGGGTTGGCTGATCGGTGTTCTCGAAGACCTTGGGCTCCGCGGTTGTCCTCGGCTTGCTTCGTTTCGATTGCTATTTTGCGACATAAGGTCATTTGCGAGTCCCCGTGTGGGCCAATGCGAAACGGGGACACATGATTTCGCTTACAACACAGATATGTGTAGGCAGACACGCACGTTTACCCAGTTCATGGGCAATAGGCAATCTTGACCGATTACCGATTTCTCACCTGGCAACACAAAGCGGTACCATATATACGACGAGGTGCGAGGGGCCGAAACATCTTATGAAAGATCAAGAATCTTTTTATGATCATGTGCGAGCTGGCGAGAGCAAGCTCAACGATCTCGAAAGCGAGATCATGCGCTACATCATCGAGCTGCGTGATGATATTGACGATGTCACGCTTAAGAGCGTTGCTGAACGGTTCTTCGTCGCTCCCAATACAATCGTCAGGCTTGCCCACAAGCTTGGCTTCTCGGGGTTTACGGAGCTCAAACAATCGTATTCCGCCTCGCTCGACCGCAATCGATTCACTATCGAGGCACTTCCTCTTGATACCCAGCTCGTACAGACCAAAGATCTGCTTAACGACCGGGTCATCGACTCGGTCGTGAGCCTTATCCAGGACGCCTCGCATATCGTGTTCTTCTGCTCGGGCTTTTCGAAATACCCGTGCCTCGAGATGGCTGAAAAGCTCAAAATAATGGGCAAGAATACCGATACGCTCAGTGAACGCCACGTCATGAGGCATTACGCAGAACTGCTCGGCAAAAACGACCTGGTCTTCAGCGTTTCCGTAAGCGGCGAGACGCAGGTGTCTATTGACGCCACATCGATAGCCAAAACGCGCGGATGCAAGGTCGTCACACTCACCGGCTTTTCTCGAAATTCTCTCTCAAAACTAGCCGACTACCCTATCTACACCGTGCAAAAAGAAATCCGCTTGGGCAGCATGGACCTCGACAGTCGATTGATGTTCTATTACGTTTTCGAATTGATATTTGAGCGTTACTTCAAACTGGCCAAGAAATAAAACTTGGCATGTGCCGGGATTCGACTCGTTAGCAGCCTTCTATATGAAAGGTATCGTCCTATGCAACGCGTACTGTTTATCTGCCATGGGAACATCTGCCGCTCGACGATGGCTGAGTCGGTGTTTACCGAGCTCGTGCGCCGCGCTGGGCGCGAGGCGGAGTTTGTCATCGATTCCGCGGCGACCTCAACTGAAGAGATTGGCAACCCGCCGCACCACGGTACCGTTGCCAAGCTACGCGAGGTCGGGATTCCCGTCGTTGCGCACCGTGCCCGCCAGGTGCGTCGCACAGAGTATGGCAACTGGGATCACATTGTTTATATGGATGCCGAGAACGCGCGTGGCCTGCGTCGCATCTTTGGCAACGACCCCGACGGCAAAATTACGCGCTTGCTCGATTGGACCGAGCGCCCCGGCGACGTGGCCGATCCCTGGTACACCGGCAACTTCGATGCCACCTACCGCGACGTGCTCGACGGTTGCACTGCTATGCTCGAGCAGCTGTAGGCGCTCGGGCGGCGCGGATACGCGGGCCACGCCATCGGCATAAAACGAGCGTGGATTTTCTCCCACTTTGAGCGTTCAAGTGCGCTCTAAACGGGAGAAAATCCACGCTCATTTTCTCGGCAGGAGATAATCCACGCTCAACTACTCGTCGACGATCTCGGCAAGCCAGACATTCAGCGTATCGACCTCGGGGCAGCAAAACTTCGCCGTACCGGGCTCGTTGCCAGGCACGGTTCCGCCATAGCGCAGGATATCGATATAGGGAAAGCCCACATGGCAGGCCATGGCGCACATCTTGCCGCGGTCTCGGTCGAAGTCAAAGACGTCGCCCGGCTTATGACCGTGGTGGCAGCGGCACGTCCCCAGCTGGTCCACGCAGCTCACGCGGATACGCGGCCGCTTGCCACGCGGCGCGCCGAGCGGCTTGTTCTCGTCGGCGGACCCGGCGGTGGCGCCGTTCTCGCCAGCGTTACTCATGGTCGATCACGTCCAGGCAGGCCTCGATGGGAAGGCCGGCCGACTTGTCCTCTTGGTCGGCATTGCGCTCGATAAGCTCGGCCACCACGCGCATGGCGTCGGCTGTGGCGCGCTGAAGCGTCCAACCGCTCATCACGCGACCCATAAGCACGGCCGAGAACGTATCGCCCGTACCCGGGAAGTACACCGGGATCAGCTCGAAGGGGATCGTGAAGTACTCCCCCGCCACATGGTCGTAACCGATAACCGCGTTCGTGCCATTGACCACGGCGCTCGTAATGACCACCGACTTGGCACCCAGCTCGCGCACGGCGTCCACAAGGGCGCGGGCCTCATCGGGCGTGATCTGTTCTGCAATAGGCGTATCGGTGAGCAGACAGGCCTCGGTGTAGTTGGGCACCGCGTAGTCTGCGCACTCCAGCAGGTGCCGCATAAGGCCAATCGTGGACTCGGGCACACCGGCATAGAGCTTGCCGTTGTCGCCCATGATGGGGTCGACGAACACCTTGGTGCCCTTTTGCGCGCGGCGGTGGCAAAAGTCCGAGATGATACGCGTCTCTTCCTCGGTCACGATAAAGCCGGTCGAGATGGCGTCGAACTCAAAGCCGAGCTCTTCCCAGATGGCAAGACTCTGACGCACGTACTCCGTGGTGTCGTGGATGTAGAACTTGGGATAGTTGAGCGTATCGGACACAAGTGCCGTCGGCAGATTGTGGATACGGTAACCCATGTGCGACAGCACCGGCAGCATGGCGGAAAGCGCGACTTTGCCGTAACCGCACATATCGTTGATCAGCAGCAGCTGAGTGTTCTTCATGAGGGTCTCCCTTGCTTCGGGCGCGACGCGGCAGCGCCACAATGCGACTAAGTGTAGCGCAGGGGACGCTGTGAGCGGAGGCGAGCGGTACGAAGGGCAAATTGTTGCGGAGAGGTTTCGGAAATGGGAGGCGAATCGCGGCGGTAGCGGCACAGTAGCTGCCATCTATTTACTACCATTCCAAAACCATGCCGGATTACTACGATAAACCGCCAGTCTCCAACCACAACGAATTGCACTCCAGCAAAACCGCAGGTAGGCAGCTTGTGATTTTCCGAAAAACAATGCCGAGGTCTGAAATTTCGAATTCATCGTAGTAATCCGGCATAGTTTTGGGCAAAGCAACTTCGGAAGGGTGTCACCGCAGCCCAAAATGATCCGTTTTCCTCCGGCCCCCACGGATCACTCAAATGCCAACCGAGGCAGCGCTGCAGATTGAGGACGGACAGCGAAAGCGTTCCTAAGCGAGCAAGGTGGCGTGAAAGAGGAGGGCATAGGCCTTGTGGCCATGCCCGACGATTGAACGCCAGATTGCCGCTTAGGAGCGTTTGCGGCGTCGAGCGGTTACGGCGTTTGGTAAAACGCCGTAACTTAATAAGTTTGGTACCTTGACATTCATTTCTCATGCTCCTAGATTGGTTAGGCACAAAACAATTCCACTACCTAACTAAAGAAAGGAGCACTGCAACAACATGTGTGTTGAACCACTCGTCCTTCCGCATGAGCCCGGCGGTGACCCGTCGCAACCGGTAGACATACCCGAAGCGGTCAACGCCGAAGACAAACTCGCCAAGCGCATCCTCAATGGCCTGGGCTTTTGCGGCCATTACATGCATTTTCATGGCGGAGGCATGTCCGGCAAGGCGCCCATCATCTGCCTGCTGGCCAAGCAACCCGGCGGCGAGATGTCGCAGCAGGAGCTCGGCATGCACTTTGACCACAAGCCGGGATCGCTTTCCGAGATCCTGTCCAAGCTCGAGCTCAACGGCCTCATCGAGCGCAGCCGTAACCCCAAGGATCGACGGCAACTCACCATTCGCCTGACCGAAACCGGCCGGGAAAACGCCCGCATCGACCAGGCGGCCCGCATTCGCTTTAGAGAGCAGGCCTTTAGTGCCCTCACCCACGACGAGCGCGAGCAGCTCGCCGAAATGCTCGAGAAAATCCGTGTAACCTGGGAGGAACTGGATGATTAAAACCCTCATGGGCAGCATCCGCGACTATATGAAAGTCACCGTTGCCACGCCGTTGCTCGTGCTTGGCGAGGTGCTCTGCGAGATGCTGATTCCATTCATCACCGCCAACCTGATCGACGCTATCAAAGACGGCGCCACCGTAGCCGAGATGCTTCCCACCGCAGGCTTTTTGGTGCTCATCGCGCTGACGTCGCTTGCTTTTGGCGCCGCGGCCGGCGTCACCTGCAGCCATGCGAGCTGCGGGTTCGCCAAGAACCTGCGTCACGACCTGTTCTACAAGATCCAGACGTTCAGCTTTGCCAACATCGATGAGTTCTCGAGTTCCTCACTCGTCACGCGTCTGACCACCGATATCAACAACGTGCAGCAGGCCTTTATGATGATCATCCGTATCGCCGTGCGCGCGCCGCTGGTCTTGATCTTCGCCTTTACCATGGCATTTATCATGGGCGGCAGCGTCGCCATGGTCTACCTGGTCATCATTCCGCTGCTGGGCTTTGGACTGTTCTTTATCATCTTTAAGGTGCGCCCCATCTTCTCGCGCGTGTTCCACAAGTACGATGCCCTTAACGAGTCCGTCGAGGAAAACGTCACCGGCATGCGCGTGGTCAAGAGCTATGTGCGCGAAGACTTTGAGAAGGAGAAGTTCGCGACCGCCGCGCGCGACGTCCAGATGGACTTCACCCGCGCCGAGAAGCTGCTCGCCTTTAACAACCCCATGATGAACATCTGCGTCAACTGCGCGTTTGTCGTCATCATCTACCTGGGCTCCAAGCTCATCATCACGAGCCAGGGCACGCTGTTCGACGTGGGCCAGCTCTCCTCGACCTTTACCTATGGTTTCCAGATTCTCATGAGCCTGATGCAGCTGTCGATGATCTTTGTCATGGTGACCATGGCCGACGAATCGGCACACCGCATTGCCGAGGTGCTGGCCGCCGAGCCCACGATCGCCGATCCCGCCGAGCCCGTGCTCGAGGTTGCCGACGGTTCCATCGACTTTGACCACGTGAGCTTTAAGTATTCCAAGCATGCGAAGCGCCAGGCGCTCGACGATATCGACCTGCACATTACGAGCGGCGAGACCATCGGCATCATCGGCGGCACCGGCTCGGCCAAGTCCACGCTCGTTAACCTCATCGCCCGCCTGTACGACACCACCGAAGGCGCTGTGCGCGTGGGCGGCGTGGACGTGCGCGACTACGACCTGGACGCGCTGCGTCACCAGGTCGCCATGGTGCTGCAGAAAAACGTGCTGTTTAGCGGCACCGTCGCCGAGAACCTGCGTTGGGGCGACCCGAACGCCACCGACGAGGAAGTCCGCGAGGCGGCGCATCTGGCCTGCGCCGACGAGTTTGTCGACGGTTTCCCCAAGGGCTATGGCACCTGGATCGAGCAGGGCGGCTCCAATGTTTCCGGCGGTCAGAAGCAGCGCCTGTGCATTGCGCGTGCCCTGCTGCGTCGCCCCAAGATCTTAATCCTGGACGACTCCACCAGCGCCGTCGACACCAAGACTGACGCCAAGATTCGCGCAGGTCTGGCAAGTTATCTGCCCAACACGACCAAGCTCATCATCGCCCAGCGCATCAGCTCCGTGCAGGACGCAGACCGCATCATTGTCATGGAGGGCGGCCGCATCGCACAGATCGGCAACCACGAAGAGCTGCTCAAGACGAGCGAGATCTACCGCGAGACCTTTACCTCTCAAAACAAGATGTCTGCCGAGGGCGAAGGGGCCGTCGAGGCCGACACCGAGGCATCCGCAACGCAAGCTCAGACCCAGGAAGGAGGCGAGGCACATGAGTAAGGCAACGACCGCCGAGCGCGCGCTCAACCGCAAGGGCGGCACCATGTCGCGCCTCATCAAGACGCTCTTTGGCTTCTATCCTGTGCTTTTGCCCCTCGTCGTCGCCGGCGTGGTGCTCTGCGCCATCATCAACTCCATCGGCGCGACCTTCCTGCAGAGCGCCCTGCAAATTATTAGCGAATCGTGGCAGTCGGGCGATTGGGAAGCCGCGCAGCCCAAAATCGCACAGCTCGTGACCACCCTCGCCTGCATCTACGGCGTCGGCGTCCTGTCCTCGCTCTTCTGGAACCGCGCCATGGCTATCGTCACGCAGGGCTCGCTCGAGAAGCTGCGCGAGATGATGTTCAACCGCATGCAGGACCTGCCGATCCGCTACTTCGACACGCACCAGCGCGGCGATATCATGAGCCACTACACCAACGACATCGACACGCTACGTCAGATGATCAGCCAGTCGCTGCCCAACCTGCTCATGACGATCATCATCATCGTCACGGTGTTCTTTATCATGCTGTACTACAGCGTGTGGATGTGCCTGGTCATCATCGCCGGCGTCGCCTTTATGACCTTTATGACCAAGCTGCTCGGCTCCAACTCCGCGCGCTTCTTCATTGCGCAGCAGACCGAGCTCGGCGTGGTCGAGGGCCATATCGAGGAAGTCATGAACGGCCAGAAGGTCGTCAAGGCGTTCTGCCACGAGTCTGCCGCCGAGGCCGATTTTGACGAGCGCAACGAAAAGCTCTTCGAGGTCTCCCAGAAGGCCAACATGTACGCCAACATCCTCATGCCCATCCTTATGAACCTGGGCAACCTGCTCTACGTGCTGGTCGCACTGGCGGGCGGCATTTTCCTGGCGCTGGGCGTGCCCAACCTGAGCATCTCGGGCATGGCGCTGTCCATCGCCGTCGTGGTGCCGTCCCTCAACATGACCAAGCAGTTCTGCGGACAGATCGGCCAGATCTCGCAGCAGATCAACGCCGTGGTCATGGGCCTCGCCGGCGCCGACCGTATCTTTGAACTCATCGACGAGGAGCCCGAGGCCGACGAGGGCTACGTGACGCTTGTCAACGCGCAGGTCAACCCCGACACCTGGCAGCTCGAGGAGGCCGACCACCACACCGGCATGTGGGCGTGGAAGCATCCGCACCGCGCGACCGGCGAGATCGAATACGTGCCGCTGCGCGGCGACCTGGTCATGGACAACGTCGACTTTGGCTACACGCCCGACCACGAGGTGCTGCACGGCGTGTCCGTGTTTGCCAAGCCGGGCCAGAAGGTCGCGTTTGTCGGCGCCACCGGTGCCGGCAAGACGACCATCACCAACCTCATCAACCGCTTCTATGACATTGCCGACGGCAAGATTCGCTACGACGGCATCAACGTCAATAAGATCCGCAAGGCCGATCTGCGCCGAAGCCTGGGCGTCGTGCTGCAGGACGTGAACCTGTTCACCGGCACCGTGATGGACAACATCCGCTACGGCAACCTGGACGCTACCGACGAGGAGTGCATCGCGGCGGCCAAGCTCGCGGGCGCCGACGACTTTATCACCCGCCTACCCGACGGCTACGACACTATGCTCACCGGCAACGGCGCGCAGCTGTCGCAGGGCCAGCGCCAGCTGATTTCGATCGCACGCGCCGCCGTCGCCGATCCGCCGGCAATGATTCTGGACGAGGCCACGTCGAGCATCGATACCCGCACCGAGGCCATCGTGCAAGCCGGCATGGACAAGCTCATGGAAGGCCGCACGACGTTTGTCATCGCGCACCGCCTCTCCACCGTGCGCAACTCCGACGCAATCATCTGCCTGGACCACGGCCGCATCATCGAGCGCGGCAACCACGACGAACTGATCGCCAAGCGCGGGTATTACTACCAGCTGTACACGGGTGCATTTGAGCTGGAGTAGGAACGGTTACTGACGGAGGGTGCCCCGGGGCGTCGGGGTAATTCCTCCGTGCTCAAACATTCTCGCTTCGCTGCGAAACTGCGCGCGGAGGAAATACCCCGCCGCCCCGGGGCACCCTCCTGCGCGCAATCAGCCCGTTGTTTAAAACGGAATAAAGGTTAGTGAGGCCCCGGCCGTTTGGCCAGGGCCTCGTTTTGTTAGTCTTTTTGGGACGGGGCTTTTTAACTACTTTGAGGGTGCGCAGGCAGGGCGGCGAAAGTAGCTAAAAAAGCCCCGTCCCAAAAAGACTACCCGCGCCAAATGAGCTAGGTGAGAAGCTGGGCCATGGCGTTGACGAATTTTTGGACTTGGAGGGTGGGCTCGAGCGGATAGTGCAAAAAGACCGGCACCTCGCGGCCGCATAGGAACGGCACGCCCACAAAGGCCGGGTGCACGCCCGACCACGCTCCGCAGGTGAGCACCGCGTCGCCCTTTTCCTCCGCTTCGTTAAAGAGTGCAAAGTCAAAGCTGTCCACGTCGATCACGTCCACGCCGCCGTCGGCCAACAGGTCGATGCGCAGGCTGTCCATGGCGTCGTTGCCGTGACGAAGCACGCGCAGGCGCATGCCCTCCAAGTCGGCAACCGTGATGCGCGTCTTGCGCGCAAGCCGGCTTGTGCGCGGCACGTCGATATAAAACGGCACGGTAACGATGCGGAGCTTTTGGCAGGCGTCACCCCAGCGCGGGGTCGAAAAACTCGACTGCACTACATCCACCTCGCGCCCCAAGCTGCGCATGACGGATTCACGCTCGTCATAGAGATCGTTCACCGGCACGATCTCGAAGCGCAGCGATGGCTCCAGCTCGTGCACGCCCGTCCACATCGACAGTGTCTGGCGCCCCGGGCACATCATCGACACGCCCAGGCGCACCGCACCGCCATCGCCCGCCGCGCGCCGGGCACGACGCAGTGCGTCCTCAGACTGGCGCATGATCGAGCGCGCGTCGTCCACCAGTAGCGCACCAGCCGGCGTCACCTTGACGCCCGAATGCGAGCGCTCGAACAGCGTGATGCCGAACTCGGCCTCGAAGCCCGAAACCTGCTTGACGAGTGCCGGCGTCGACACGCGCAGCTTTGCCGCGGCACGCGAGAAACTTCCCAGCTCCGCGGCGGCCGATATGGCCTCAAGTCGTCGATCGTACATGTCAATCTCCCGTTTTCGCACGCGCGGGCCCACAGCACCGCAGGGGGTCGTTTTCGCAGGTCACGAGCTCAATTGAGAACAAACCTCAATGCACAGTGTAAACCTACGGTTAACGCCATTCTAACAAATATGCAATTCACCTGCGCAAATCCAAAGCATACGATAACCAGCGAAAACCACGTGGGTCGATTAATGGGAGCGACCCACCGGGAGGCACAAGAAGGGAAGTTCCTATGAGCAATTGGCTTAAGCTCGAGGGCGATGTATGCGCCGTTACCGGCGCACTCGGCGGCATGGGCGTCGAGATTTGCCGCGAGTTCGCCCGCAACGGCGCCAACGTCGTCCTGCTCGACCTAGACGAGGAAAAGGTCAAGGCCGCAGCCGCCGACCTCGCCGCCGAGTTTGGCATCCACGCCGAGGGCTACAAGATGAACGCCTGCAACGAGGGCGAGGTTCAGGCCGCCGTCGACGCCACCATCGCCGACTTCGGCCGCGTCGACGTCCTCGTCAACACCGCCGGCATCCTGCGCTTCGCAGCCATGGAGGACCTGCCGTTGAGTGACTGGAACGACGTCATCAACGTCAACCTTACCGGCTACTTCATCACTTCGCAGCGCTTTGGTCGCGAGATGATCAAGGCCGGCCAGGGTCGTCTGGTGCACATCTCGACCGTTGCCAGCCACTCCCCCGAGACGTTCTCGGGCGTGTACAGCTCCACCAAGGCGGGCGTCAACATGATGTCCAAGATGCTGGCCGCCGAGTGGGGCCCCTACGGCGTGCGCTCCAACTGCGTCGAGCCCTGCTTTGTCAAGACCCCCATGTCGGCGAGCTTTTACGCTGACCCCGAGGTCGAGAAGAGCCGCAGCCGCCTTATCGCTACGCGCCGCATCGGCGAGGTCAGCGATATCGCCAACGCCGTCATGTTCCTGGCGTCCAGGCGCTCGGACTTTACCACCGGCGACGCCATCAAGGTCGACGGCGGTTTCTCCAATATGATGGGCGACCTCACCGCCAAGCCCGGCGGCCGCCGAGCCTTTGCCGACAACTACCTTAAGAACAAGGGTGTCGAGCTTTGGTCTGACGAGTCCGGCGTCGCCAAGCCGACCGACCAGTAAACCAACCCGACAGGGGGCCCCGCGGACGTGTCCGCCCCTCCCCCGCATCGATTAGAAAGAGTCCCATGGCTTCCACCAACTCCAACAAGGGTCGCACCGTCGTGCTTTCCGCCGCGTGCGTCACCATGTTCTTCATCAGCTCCATCGCGTTGTACTCCGTCGTGAGCAAGAACCTGCTCGCCGTCTATCCCGAGTGGTCCAGCGCTCTTACCTGGGCTTTCCCGGTCTTTCAGACCATCATGGCCGTGACGGGCATCTTCGCCGGTCGCATCTCCGATAAGATCGGCCCGCGCAACGTCGTGATCGCCGCCGCCGTGTGCTACGGCTTGGGCTGGTTCATGTCCGGCACCGTCACCGAGCCGTGGCAGTTCTACCTGTGGTTCTCGCTCGTCGCCGCCATCGGCAACGGCCTGGGCTACAACCCCGCGCTCACCACGGGTCAGAAGTGGTTCTTCGACAAGAAGGGCCTGGCCTCCGGCATCACCCTGGCCGCTTCGACCGCCGGCCCCGCCGTGCTGTCCCCGGTGCTCGCCTCGCTGCTCATCCCGAGCCTGGGCATCTTTGGCGCCCTCAAGGCACTCGGCGTCATCTTCTTTGCGATGATCGCCGCCTCCGCCCTGTTCCTGAAGGCCCCCGAGGCCGGTTGGCTGCCCGAGGGCTTCGAGGCCCCCAAGGGCGGCGCACACGCCGGCACCTTCGGCGACCTCACCCCGGGCGAGATGGTCAAAACCCCGCGCTTTTGGATCCTCATCGTCACCTTCGCCTTTGCTGCCACTGCAGGCACCCTGCTCGTGGGCAAGGTTGCCTCCATCGCCGCCGTCCAGCTCTTCGCCGACCCCACGTGCGCCGCAGCTGTCGCCCTCGGCGGTGTAGTGGTCTCCGTCAACACCTGCGCCAACCTGGTCGGTCGTCTGTCCTTTGGCCAGATCATTGACAAGCTCGGCGCCTACAAGTCGCTGCTCATCAGCCTTGTCGTCACCATCGTCGCGCTCGTCATCATGTCGATGAGCTTTACGCAGAGCATGTTCTTTGTGGCGCTCGCCCTGCTTGGCTTTAGCTTTGGCGCCCTGCTCGTCATCTACCCGCCGCTCACCGGTGGCGCCTTCGGTACCAGCAACATCGGCGTCAACTACGGCATCATGTTCCTGGGCTACGCCGCTTCTACCTGGATCAGCCAGCCCATCACTGCCGTGCTGTATCACGCTGAGGCCGGCAGCGCCGCCTACCAGCAGTCCTTCTACGGCGCCATCGTGATCGCCGCCATCGCTGTCGTGCTCACCGTCTACATGATGGTCTCCGACAGCAAGAAGAAGTCCGCCTAGTTGTATCGATGTGACAAAGGGACTGTCCCTTTGTCACATTCCAAGCCACCAGTCATTAAGGAGTCGAAATGTCTGAGCTCAACCCCGTTCGCATTGCCGTCATCGGCGCCGGCGCCATGGGCCGCAACCACATCCGCTTTGTCACCGAGGAGCCCGAGGCCGAGCTCGTCGCTATCGCCGACGCCTTTGAGGGCGCCCGCGCCACGGCCGAGGCCGCCGGCGTGCCGTTTTATACCGATCCCGCCCAGATGATGGATGAGGTCAAGCCCGAGGCCGTCATCATCGCCACCCCCAACGACCTGCACCTGGGCGTTGCCCGCGAGGCCATCAAGCGTAACATCGTGCCGCTGGTCGAAAAGCCGATCTCCAACGATCTTGAGGATGCCCAGGCCTTTGCCGCCGAGGCCGAGACCGCCGGTGTGCCCGTGCTCGTGGGTCAGCACCGTCGTCACAACCCCTTCGTCAACAAGGCCAAGGAGATCATCGAGTCCGGCGAGCTGGGCAAGCTCACCGTGTCGAGCTTCCACTATATGATCTATAAGAATGACGAGTACTTCGATGTCGAGTGGCGCCGCAAGAAGGGTGCCGGCCCGATCCTGGTCAACCTGGTGCACGACGTCGACCTGCTCCGCTACCTGCTGGGCGAGCCCGTTGCCGTCCAGGGCATGCAGTCCAGCGCCGCCCGCGGTTTTGAGACCGAGGACTCCGCCGTGGTCAACGTCCGTTTTGCCGATGGCGCGCTCGCAAGCATGACCATCTCCGACGCCACCGCCAGCCCCTGGAACTGGGAGGCAACCGCTCGCGAGGATCCGCAGTATCGCCCCTTCGACGCCGATGCCTACTTTATTGGCGGTACCAAGGGCGCCCTTTCGCTACCCCGCCTGCACCAGTTCTCCTACGACGGTGCCTCCAACTGGCACAAGCCGCTGCAGATGGAGATCCCGGCTGTGGACCCGGCGCTGCCGCACAAGATGCAGCTCAAGCACTTTGTGAAGGTCGTCCGCCGCGAGGTCGAGCCCGGCGTGACCCCCGCCGACAACGTCAAGACGCTCACGCTTCTCAACGCCATCAAGGAGGCCGCCGAGACCGGCCAGCTCGTCGAGCTGTAATGCCTTAAGAGCGGCCGCGGCAGAAACCCCATGCCGAGTCCCTCGGTCCGTCACAAATAAGCCCCTCTTCTTTGCCCCGCGAGCAGCCTCCTGCCCGCGGGGCATTTTGCTACGTTGCCAATGATTTTTCTGGGACGGGGGACTTTTTGCACCTTAGCTTGATTCGTTCGCCACGAAATGTGCCTATCTACTACGTTTAACCAATCACCCTCATCCATACCGAATTTCGCGAAATAAAAACCGCAGGTAAACGGCTTGCGCATTTTCGGAAAACCGGGGGATGGTCGACCCACACAGTTCAAACGTAGTAGATAGGCCGCTTTCGTGGTCCCGCGCCAAAACAGTCTTTTTTGGGCGAAGTGGCAGGTGGTATCCTTGGTAGCCCTGTGCCGCAAACGCACCTCAAACGCAAGGAGTCCCATGGATCTTATCGCCCAGCTCGCCCGCGAGCTCAACCTTAAGGCCGCCAATGTCGAGGCGGCCGTCAAGCTCATCGACGAGGGCAACACCATCCCCTTTATCTCGCGCTACCGCAAGGAAGCCACGGGCGGCATGGACGACGTCGCCCTGCGCGCACTCGACGAGCGCCTGTCCTACCTGCGCAATCTTGAGCAGCGCAAAGAGGACGTCATCCTGCTCATCGACGCCCAGGGCAAACTCACGCCCGAGCTCGAGCAGCAGATTCGCGAGGCCACGCAGCTCCAGCGTGTCGAAGACCTCTACAAGCCCTACCGTAAAAAGCGCATGACCCGCGCGCAGAAGGCCCGCGAGGCCGGCCTGGAGCCGCTCGCCAACATGATCATCATGCAGGCCTCGGCCAAGGGCAGTGCGCTCGACGCCGCCGCGGCATACGTCAACGAGGAGGCTGGCTTCGACACGCCCGAGAAGGCACTCGCCGGTGCCGCCGACATCGTGGCCGAGACGGTGGCCGAGGACCCCGAGAACGTCGCCGACCTGCGCGCCTTTACGCAAAACACCGCCGATATCGTCGTCGAGGCGACCGACCCCGCGGAGAAAACTCCCTACGAGCCTTACTACAACTTTGACGAGCCGCTGCGCCGCATCCCTAACCACCGCGTGCTGGCTATCGACCGCGGTGAGCGCGAGGGTAAGCTCCGCGTGCGCGTGAACGTCGACGGCGCTGCCGCCACGGCGCGCCTCGGCAGCCGTTGGCCCCGACGCCAGGGCGTGTTTGCTCCCATCTTCGATGCCGCCATCGCCGATGGTTACAAGCGCCTCATGGCCCCCTCGCTGGAGCGCGAGGCCCGCGCCAAGCTCACCGTCCGCGCGCAGACCGAGGCCATCAACGTCTTTGCCAAGAATCTTGAGGGCCTGCTCTCGGCACGCCCCGTGCGCGGCGCCCGCGTGCTCGCGCTCGATCCGGGCTACCGCACTGGCTGCAAGGTCGCCGTCATGGACGAGACCGGCAAGCTGCTCGACCACGGCGTGGTCTACCCCACCAAGCCGCGCCACGACGTCGCCGGCACCAAGCGCGAGCTCGCCCGCCTCGTCAAGAAGGACGGCGTCAACACCATCGTCATCGGCAACGGCACCGCCAGCCGCGAGACCGAGGAAGTCGTCTCGGAGTTCATTGCCGAGCAGGCGCCCAGCCTTCGCTACACCATCGTCAACGAGGCCGGCGCATCGGTGTACTCCGCCTCCGAGCTCGCCAGCCAGGAATATCCCGACCTGGACGTCACCGTACGTGGCGCCATGAGCCTGGGCCGCCGCCTGCAAGACCCGCTGGCAGAGCTCGTCAAGATTCCGCCCCAGTCCATCGGCGTGGGTCAATACCAGCACGACCTTGACCAGGCCGAGCTTTCGCGCACCCTGGGCCACGTGGTGGAGGACGTCGTTAACCGCGTGGGCGTCGACGTGAACACCGCGAGCGCGAGCCTGCTGGGATACGTATCGGGTATCACGCCGAGCGTGGCCAAAAACATCGTGGCTTTCCGCGAGGAAAACGGCGCCTTTACCGATCGCCGCCAGCTCAAGAAGGTCCCCAAGCTGGGACCCAAGGCATATCTCAACGCCGCGGGCTTCCTGCGCATCAGCGGCGGCAAGAACCCGCTCGACGCGACAAGCGTCCACCCCGAAAGCTACGAGGTGGCCACGGCCGTCCTGGAGCGCGCCGGCGTTGCGGCAAGCGAGCTCAGCCGCGGCGGCGTGCCCGACATTGAGCGTCGCCTGGGCAGCATTTCGGCACTGGCAAGCGACCTGGACTGTGGCACCCTGACGCTCATCGACATTGTCAACGAGCTCAAGAAGCCCGGTCGCGACCCGCGCGACGACGCGCCCGAGGTGGTCTTTAGCCGCTCGGCGCTTTCCATCGACGACTTGGAGCCCGGCATGGAACTCAAGGGCACGGTGCGCAACGTCGTCGACTTTGGCGCCTTCGTCGACGTGGGCGTGCATCAGGACGGCCTCGTGCACATCTCCAAGCTAGCCAACCGCTTTGTCAAGCACCCCAGCGACGTGGTGCGCGTTGGTGACACAGTCAAGGTATGGGTCGAGAAGGTCGATCGCGACCGCAAGAAGATCTCGCTCACCATGGTGCAGGGGAAGTAACCGCCAAAGCAAAGGTACCCCCTCTCGCGATGTGCAAAATCGCGAGTATTCTGCAAATTCCGCCGCTCCGAATGCCCCTCAGAGGCAATAAAGTCACAAACAGCCCCCGTTTTGGCGTTTTTAGAGCCAAAACGGGGGCTGTTCCGTGCTTCAACCAGCTGGTAAAAACCTTTACCTTGCTGAATACTCTCAATTTTGCACGTCACAGGCGGGGGTACCTTTGTCCGCGGCAGGATATGGAAGCCGATTACCAACCTATCGGCAAGTTCGTGCCGGCAGTCCCGGCCTTTCCTTTGCCTAGCGCGACCCTCGCGAAGCGCGTGAGCGATAGGGAAAGGAAAGGCCGGGCGAACAACTCGCGGCGCAGCCAGTGTTCGTGTTACGGCAGGATATGGAAGCCCAAAGCGGCGATATCCTTGGCAAAGCCGCGCACAGTGTCAAGCGAGACCTCGTACGGGTCGCGGCCGATGTTCTTGCGCTTGGCAAGGATGCTGTTGGGCACCGTGATAATCTGGCAACCGCAGGCCTGCGCCTGGTAAATGTTGATGAGCTCGCGCGTGGATGCCCACAGGACCTCGCAGTTGGGCTTGGCGGCGGCCTTCTTGACCGACTCCGTCATAAACGGAATGGGGTCGACGCCGGTGTCGGCGATACGGCCGGCAAAGAGCGAGATAATGGACGGCGTCTCGGCGTCAACGGCCTCGACCATCTCGTCGACCTGCGTAGGCGTAAAAATGGTGGTGACGTTGACCTTAATGCCGTCGGCGGAAAGCTTGCGCACCAACTCGGCGGTGGATTCACCCTTGGTGGTCACGCACGGGATCTTAACGTAGACGTTCTCGGCCCAGGTAGCGATCTCGCGGGCCTCGACCTCCATGGTCTCAACGTCGTCGGCAAAGACTTCAAACGACACGGACACATCGGTGATGTGGGTCAGGACCTCTTTGGCAAACGCGCGGTAATCCGTCACGCCGCCCTTCTTCATAAGGGACGGGTTGGTCGTGAAACCCTGAACGTTGCCGTTCTCGTACATGTCGAGCATGCCCTCGAGGTTTGCACCGTCGGCGAACACCTTGATTGCCATCTGCCTGATTCCTTTCGTTAGCATACGGTCGATAAACTGCTAAACACTTTACCTACGTTTATCAAGGCGTGACCTGCGGCTTTTTATCTTCTCGGCGAACGGTTTTGCGGATTTACCATTTTTATATCGACGCCCCAGCGGCAAAACGTTTTTGCCGATCATTGCGTTTGGTTCCGTTCACGGAACAGAAGCAGTGCCTCGCCGGCTCATATTCACAATCGCTCCAAAGCAAAAAGCGATTAGGGCTTAACGTATGCCTGGATTACTCTTCCTCAACGTGATTGATCACAGCACCCTTGGTGTGGATGAAGTTGGGGACGAAGGCAACGACCAGAAGGACAGCGAGAATCGCGTAGACACCGGTGGTACCGAAGGCCTCGGCAGCGCGGCCAAGCGTAATACCAATGACGGAGAAGTCGAAGTCGCCGAACGTAGTGTTCTTGAAGCCAAAGACGTCAAGAACGGGCAGGAGCAGGGCCGGGGCAAAGGTGATGAGCAGGCCGTTGACGAAAGCGCCAAGAGCTGCGCCCTTGCGACCGCCGGTAGCATTGCCGTAGATACCTGCGGTAGCACCGCAGAAGAAGTGGGGAACCATGCCCGGGATGATGAAGATGCCCAGGGTAGCGCCCACGATGAACATACCGACCACGCCACCGATGAAGGAGGCAACAAAGCCGAGGATGACGGCGGTGGGAGCATAGGGGAAGAAGACGGCGCAGTCGACGGCGGGGATGGCGCCGGGGATCAGCTTGTTGGAGATGCCCTGGAAAGCCGGGACCAGGTCGGCAAGGATCATACGAACGCCGTTGTAGACGATAGTGACACCGACGGCGAAGGACAGGGCACAGGTCAGGGCATAGACGATTACATTGTCGCCGCCAGCGGTCTTGGTGACGACCGCAGGATCTGCGATGTAAGCGGCGAAAGCGGTAACCAGGTAGAAGAAGGCCATGGTAAGAGCCGTGGAGATGGTGGTGTCACGCAGGAAGGCAAACTTCTCGGGAACCTCGATCTTCTCGGTGCTGTTCTCCTCGGCGTCCTTAGCAAAAAGCGTACCGACTGCAGCGGAGATGTAATAGGCGAGTGAACCGAAGTGGCCCATGGCGATTTCATCGCCATCGGTAACCTTCTCGGTGAAACGCTGACCAACGGCGGGAAGCATAGCGCTCACGAGGCCCAGGAACATGCCGCCCACGATGACAAGCTGGACATCCTGGAAGCCAGATGCCTGCAGAACGGCAGACAGCAGGCAAGCCATAAACATGCTGTGATGGCCCGTCAGGAAGATGTACTTAAACTTGGTAAAGCGGGCAATGATAATGTTCACGACGTAGCCGAGAATCAGGATCATCATGGTCTGAACGCCGAGGACGCTCTGAGCCATCGAAACGACGACCTCGTTGTTGGGCACGACGCCGGTGATGTGGAAGCCGGTCTCGATGAAGGTACCCAGCGGAGCAAGGTTCTCCTGGACAACAGCAGCGCCGGCAGACAGCATGATGTAACCCAGAATGGGCTTCAGGGTTCCCGTCATCACCTTGTGGGCAGGGCGCTTGAGCGCAACAAGGCCCACAAAGGCAAACAGACCCATGATCCACGCTGGCTTGGTCAGAATCGATTGGATAAACTCAAGTATGGGAAGGATGGCTTGCATCTGCGCTTCCTTTCTCTCTAACGTGGGCGCGTTTCCCTCTTCCACAGGGAACCGCCCTTTTTTGTGCCGCTTTAGGCGTTAGCGGCGGCCGCCTTGATTGCCTCGAGGGCGTCTTCGCGGATCTTCTTCTTGTTCACATAGCTGCGAACGATCACAACGTTGCCGTGGAGCTCGGGTGCGAGCTCCTTAACGGTGATGAACAGATCCGGATTTGCGGAAGAAGCACCGTTCAGGTCCATAGACTCAACGTCGGCCTTGATGCCCTCCTCCTCGCAAAGCTCCTCGACTTTGCCAGCGAGCATCAGGCTGGACCCGATGCCGTTTCCGCATACGGTGATGATATGCATGGCAACCTTCCTCTCCTACACGTGACGGTTTTCCGTCTATCCAAAAGCGGCGACGCATCGCCGTGCCATTAAGGCCTAAAAGAATGAACGCATGGTCTCCAAAACCTGCTCGGGCGTATCGCATGCGCTGAGCTTGGCAACGCAGTCCTCGTCCTCGAACATCTGCGAAAGCTCCGCCAAGCAGCCAAGATGAGCCTTGGGGTCGGGTGCGCAAACACCCACGAGCACGTGAACCGGATCGAAATCCTCGTGTCCAAACGCAACGGCTGGGTCAAGCGTGACGATACAGATTCCCGCTTCGCTCACATTGCCATCTGCCTGAGCGTGGGGCATGGCGATGCCCTCTTCCAAGACCATATAGGGGCCGAATTTGTGAACCGATGAAATCATGGCGTCAACATAGCTCTGATCGCATTTGCCAGCGTCTACGAGCAACTTACCGCATGCCCTGATCGCTTCCTCCCAGTCGGAGGCCTCGACGTGGCAGGCAACAAGCTCGGGCTTAAGAAGATCGGTCAGCATACTCGTCCCCTACTCCTCGGGCAGAATGTGAAAACCAAGCGCCTGAATGTCGCGGGCAAAGCCCTTGACCGTATCAAGCGAGTACTCAAGCAAATCTTTCCCGAAATTCTTGCGTTTGGCAAGAAGGGCATTGGGGACCGTAATGATCTGGCATCCAACGGACTCCGCCTGGAAGATATTGAGGACCTCGCGCGTAGACGCCCAGAGAACCTCGGCAGCAGGCTTAACGGCAGCCTTCTTTACGGACTCCGCCATGAGGGGCAGCGGATCGACGCCGGTATCGGCAATGCGACCGGCAAAGATGGACAGAATAGAAGGGGTCTCAGCAGAGACGGCATCGACAAACTCGTCGACCTGCTCGGGCGTGAAGATAGTGGTGACATTCACCTTGATGCCGTCGGCAGAAAGGCGCTTGACCAGCGCGGCAGTGGACTCACCCTTGGTGTTGAGCGCCGGGATCTTAACGTAGACGTTGTCTGCCCAGGTTGCGATCTCGCGAGCCTCGGCTTCCATACCCGCCTCGTCGTCGGCGAATACCTCAAAAGAGACCGACACATCAGTAATGTGCTCAAGAACCGTCTTGGCAAAAGCGCGGTAGTCGGTCACGCCGCCGGCCTTCATAAGGGAAGGATTGGTCGTGAAGCCCTGAACGTTGCCATTGTCATGCATATCAAGCATGCCCTCGAGGTTAGCGCCGTCGGCAAACACCTTGATCGCCATGTTCGGTCCTTTCTCATCTAACACTATTGCTATCGAAAGCCTTCTTCTTTGTTTCAAAAGCTTTTCGGTTTTCTTTTATAAACTATTTCAAAAGCTATCGAAAGCTCAATTGTCAACTTTCCGTGACCGGTCGAATATCGGGCGTGAACGTACTTCTTTTGGGCGGCACCTTCAGAATGAGACTCTTTATAGCCCGTTTACGTGCGAACTATCTGCTACGCATGCATTTGTGACATGCCATTCCGTTCTTTTGATTCATTCGAATTTGCCTTGTTCTTTTCATATCGATACGCTATATTTCGATTACGAAAGGCGCATCTTTTACCTTTTGTTCAAAAGGAGCGGCATATGGCATCTACTTCCGACCTTTCACCGGCCGAGCGTCAGCGATTTATCATGAATTGGCTGGCCGAAAAGCCAAATATCTCGGTATCCGACATCGTTCGCCGTTTTTCGGTTTCGGAAGTCACCGCACGACACGATCTCATCTCGCTGGAATCCGAAGGCAAGCTGCGTCGCGTACGCGGCGGAGCGGTATCGCTTTCTCGCTCCAACGCAATCTCGTATCCCGAGGAGCGCATCAATGTCCAAGTCGAGGCCAAGGAAGCCATCGCCGCAACCGCAGCAACTCTTGTTGATGATGGCGATGTTCTGGTAATTGATATCGGCACCACAGGCTTTTACTTCGCTAAGGCCCTCATGGACAAGCGTGAGATCACCATTATCACCGGCGATCTTGCAATCGCGAACTACGCCAGCTTCAATCTCCCCAATGCTTCGGTAGTGCTGCTGGGCGGCTCCGTGCGCAAGGGCCACCTCTATCTCGCGGGCGCACTAACGCTCGACTGCATGAGCAAACTACATGCCGACAAGGCGTTTGTCAGTGCCGACGGATTCCACCCCGACCACGGTTTTACCGTCGAGCACGACTTCTCGGCCATGATCAAGCATATGTACCTTACCAACTCAAACCAGGGCTACATGATGGTTGACCAGGGAAAGTTCAATAAGACCAGTTTTTATCAGTCCGCGCAGATCGATGACCTCGACGGCATCATCGTTGATGGAGACGACGAGGGCATCATGACGGCGGCGATCGAGAGCAGTCGCAGTCATCCCAAGCTCTATATTGCAAAATAGCTCAAATGGCCGGGTCACCCCCACTACGGGCGACCCGGCCATTTATTAAATCAACCCAAAATGGCGCATCGCTGTGACGGTGCCATCGTGTGCGACATCGTCGGTCACGTAGTCGGCGACTGCCTTGACCTCGGGCATGGCGTTGCCCATGGCTACAGCCGTCTCGACGGCGGCGAGCATACCCAGATCGTTGCCGGAATCGCCAAAGCCAAAGGTGCGCGCGTTGCCGGTGCGACCCAGGTATTCCAGCGCTCGCGCCACGCCCACGCCCTTGTCGATGCCCCTGGGGCTCAGCTCACAGTTTGCTTGCTGAGACCGCTTGGAAGAGTGGCGGCAAACGCGTCTCCCAGTCAATCCGGCACCGCCGAAGCGAACCCCACACGTGCCCGCCGGCAAGCGGCACGCGCCCGTCAACGCAAAGGTCCGGCGGGACGCACCTAGCATCCCACCGGACCATCAGTCGTCCAGGAGGCCGCCGCGACGAGCCCCTAGATCTTCGCAAGCTCCTCAGAGATGACGCGGCAGACGTCCTCAGCCTGAGGCATCACGCCGTACATCTCGAAGAAGCCGTGGTCGCAGCCGCGATAGCGAATCGCGGTGACGTCAACGCCCGCATCCTGCAGCCTCTTCGCAAACAGCTCGTCCTGATAGCGCAGGTAGTCATACTCGGAAGAGATGATGACCGTGCGGGGGAACGCGCTCACGTCCTCCGCGAACAGGGCAGACACCCTCGGGTCGAGCATCTCCTCCGCATTGCCGTTGGTATACATCATTGGCAGGTCGTCGTTGGCGTTGCGGATGCGATCCACCCTGCTCAGAGCCTCGTCCCTCTGGTCGTTCACGATCTCATAGAGGTCATAGGACCATTCCTCCGGAACAGGGCCGCCGTCGACGAGCGGATACAGCTCGGCCACGAGCTTGATCCTGTCCGCATGGGACCCGTCGAGGACGACAGCGTTGGTCAGGCTTCCGCCCGCGGAGTCGCCAGCCACGGCGACCCGCGTCGCGTCGACACCCAGCTCATCCGCATGCTCGACAAGCCAGCCGAGCGTCTTCACGCAGTCCTCGACGCCACCGGGGAACATCGTCTCGGGAGACAGGCGGTACTCCGGGTAGATCGCGACGCAGCCCGTTCGCTCCGCGATGTCGCGCAGGCAGTTCTCGTACTGGCCGATGTTGCCCACCATAAAGCCGCCGCCGTGGATGAACACGAGCGCGGCAGAACCGCTCTCGTGGCTCTCGGGCGTGAAGACGTGCAGGGGAATGCCCCTGTCGCCAAAGTTCATGACAACGGTCTTCTTGGCAACGCCCGCGCCCCTCACGACGTGGGTCTCCTTGTTGGGCGCGGAGCGCCACGCGATCACGTCCACCGGCCCCGCCGGCGCCGGACCGGCAGCGAGCTTCGCGCGGGCGCGCGCATAGACGCGCGGATCGAGCACGTGCTCGCGATCGTCTCCCGGCACGGGCTTCAGCGCGAGCTTCAGCCCGTTGGGCTCGACGACCTCCCTGACTCCACGCTCAAGCACTTCAAGCTCGGAAGTGGGGTACTTCCTCTCATCGGCACCCATGATTAGCCGATCTTCAGCTCGTCGAGCTTGGCGTCAAGCTTGGCCATCTCATCGGCGGAAAGCTCCCACTCGAACGTCTCGCAGTTCTGGATCGCGTGGGCGTCCGTGCGCACGCCAACGAGCGCGGTGCCCACGTACTCCTTCTGGGTGCTCCAGTTCACGGCGACCTGCGCCACGGGCTTGTCGTGAGCCTCGGCGATCTCGTCCATGACCTTGAGCAGCTCCTGGACGCGCGAGAACTTGGGCTCCTGGAAGTAGTCGTAGAAGCCGCCGCGGACGTCGCCCTCCTCGAACTTCGGCAGCTCGCGGAACTTGCCCGACAGGATGCCCGCGCCAAGGGAGCCATAGGTGAAGGAATCGATGCCGCGCTCGTAGCCCCACTTGATGAGGTTCTCGGAAGAACGGTCGACCATGGAGTAGGGCGGCTGCTGGACGTCGACCTGAGCGACCTTCTCGCACTCCTCGATCATCTCGGTCGTGAAGTTGGAGACGCCGATGTGGCGAATCTTGCCCTGCTCCTTGAGGAGCTGGAGGGCGCACATCGTCTCGGAGAACGGGGTCTTGGCGTCGGGCCAGTGCACGAAGTAGAAGTCGATGTAGTCGGTGCGGAGGTTGCGCAGCGAGCTCTCGACCTCCCTCATGATGTTCTTGAACGAGGAGTCGCGGTCATAGCCGGCGGCGCTGGTGATCAGGCCAACCTTGGTCGAGAGCAGGTAGCTCTCTCTGTCGACGCCCCTGAGCGCGTTGCCGACGACCTTCTCGGACGTGCCGTTGCCATAGCACGGCGCGGTGTCGATGAGGTTGACGCCGTGATCGAGCATGGTGCGGATGGCGGACATGCTAGCGGCGTCATCGTTCTCACCAAAGGAGTCGCCGCCGATCGCCCAGGTGCCCACAGCGAGCTGGGAGACGTCGACGTCGGAGTTCTTGAGGTGCGTGTAGCGCATGTTCTCTCCTTCTAATGGGGCGGCACGCGTCGAATGTCCTCGATCGCGTGCCGCCGGGAATTGCCTTGAACAAGCTTCTAATGATCCGAAAGCCACCTTACACGATGCCCACGAGGCCGAGGACGAGCGCCAGAATCATGATGCCAACCAGGATGATGTTGACGTTCACGTTCTTCTTGCGCAGGAGCCAGAGGACGACGAGCGTAAGCCCCAGGGGCACGATGCCCTTGAAGATCGAGTCGAGGTAGGTCTGGATCATGACGGGGTCAGAGTCCTGAACCGGAATGGACAGGATCGTGTTGAATTGGACGTTCGCCGCAGTCATGGCACCGATCATCACGAGGCCAACCGTGGAGGTCGCCTTGGTGATGAGCTTCATGAGACCACCCTCGTACATCTCGGAAATGAAGTTGGTGCCCATGCTGAAGCCGAGGTAGGTCATGAAGTATCGGCAGAGGATCGACGGGATGTTGTAGATCAGCAGGAACATGATCGCGCCGAGGGGCGAGCCGCTCATGGCGAGGTTGATGCCAATGCCGGCGGCGATGACGCGCAGGACGCCCCAGAAGATTGCGTCACCGATGCCGGACATCGGGCCCATCAGGGAAACCTTGATGCCGTCGATGGACTCGGTGTCGAAGTCTTCGTGCTGCGAGTTCTCCCTCTCCATGGAGGCGACGAGGCCCATGGCGAACGTGCCGACGTTCTGGGTAATGTTGTACCAAGTCGTGTGACGCTTCATGGCTTCGGCACGGGCCTCGGGGTCATCGGCGTAGTAGCGGTTAAGCGCGGGCTGGACGGAGTACAGCCAGCCGTCGGCGCCAGCCTTGACGGAACCGCCAGCGCAGGAGGCGAACACGGAGAAAGAGCGCAGGAAAATGCTGTTGAGCATCTTCTTGTCTTCAGGGCTCACATTCTTGGTCAGGTTGCTCATGCGAAGAAATCCTCCTCGTCGCTGGTTACAGAGTCGTTGGAAACGGCCTGGGTGGCCAAGCCCTTCTTGGTGAGATCGAAAATCTCCTTGTCGCGGAGGGCGGAGGCAACCGCGATGATGACGCCGAGAACCGCGATGGCGATCATCGGGAGGCCGAGGTACTGGTAGAGCGTGAAGCCCAGGAAGAAGTAGATGCTGAGCTCGGTGCTCCACAGCATCTGGAGCAGGAGCGCCATACCAACGGCGGGCAGGAGGGCGCCCACGGCGTTGAGGCCGCTCATGACATTGGCCGGAATCTGGTTGACGATAGCGGCAACGGGCTCAGCGCCAAGGTAAACGCCGAGGAAGGCGATGAGGCCAAAGGCGGCGTACTTAACGAACCAGAGAACGAAGTGCTGAAGCGCGAGGCCCTTCTCGTTGCCCTCGGCGGCCATCTTGTCAAAGGTGGCGGCGAAGAACGCGAGGAACACGTTGTTCATGAAGATCGAGAGGAACGCGGTGACGACGCCAACGGGAACGGCCAGCGTGATGGCGGCGCCTTGGTCGATGCCGGCGCCAACGGTGAAGGCGACGGCGAGGGCGGTCGCGGTAACGGGCTCGGCGGAGATGGCGCCACCGATGTTAACCGCGCCCATGAAGATTGCCTCGAGAGAGGCACCGATGATGACACCGGTCTTGACGTCGCCCATCAGAAGGCCCGCAACGAGGCCGACCACGAGAGGACGCTCGATCATACACTGACCGAGAACCCAGTTGCCGCCGTAGCAAATCAGCACGGTCAACCAGGCCATTACTGCTAACCCAATCATTTGACTTCCTTTCTCTCATTTCATTTGACCGCCTGGCCAAATCCCCTTATTTCTCCGCCGCCTCGATCAGACTCTTGAGAGGAGTCTTGGGATTGGACGGGATAAGCTGATGGAAAACCGGAATACCCTGCTCGCAAAGCTCCTTCGCGGCCTCGAGCTCATCCGGGTTGAGCATGATCGTGGAGTTGAGGGCGACCTTGCTATCCGGATCGGACTTGTCGAAGCGGCCGACATTGGCAACGTTCACGCCCTCGATCTTGCCCGGTGCGCCTTTAACGAGCTCAAGCACGTCACGCACGCAGTTGGTGAGCGCGAAGATGCGCATGGAGTCCGCACGCGGATCGTTCGCGATGCGGCAAGCATCCGGAACATCCTTGACGAGGAGCTTCTGGCCCGCCGGCGTACCCATGGAAAGCGTCATGCGAAGGGCATCGCTCTCCACGGCGTGCTTGTTGGCGACGATGATCCTGGTGGTGTTGAGCTCCTTGGTCCACACCAGGGCGACCTGCCCGTGAATCAGACGGTCATCGACTCGAACCTGAACAATCATTGTTTCCTCTCCTTACTTATTAGTGCTCTCTAATCGAAGAAGTCTCCGTCGGACCCCTCGTTGTCCGCGGCCTTGCTCGGAGGCTCGACGACCTGCATCGTCGCCCTCGCCAGCTCGACGCTCTGCTTGATCGAATCTGCCGTGACCGGCTCAGCGCCGAGGAGCGCCTCGATCACGAGGCCGAGGTTCATACCGGTAACATGAACGATCCCGCGCTTCTCCGGCTCCATGAGGACGACCTTCTGGAAGACGGAGCCACCGTAGATGTCGGTGAAGATGATGGCCTCGTCCTCAGGGCCCACCGAGTCAATAAACGCCTGGATGCGAGGGGTGAAATCGGAGTCGTCCACGTAGCAGTCAACTGCTTCCACCATGTCCGCCATACCGGTCAGGATCTCGATCGAGCTCCTGATTCCGCTTGCGAGGTGACCGTGCGACGCGACAAGAACTTTCTTCATCGAGTCTCTCCTAGAGCGAATAGTGGTTGGGGTTCAGAAGCTGGATCTTGCTTGCGACGAACGCGCGCATGTCGGGGGCGGCGTCCATCAGGAGGCCAACGCCGTTGCCGTCGTTCTTGCCGGAGTTGATGTCCTTCTCGAAGGCGCGGTACATGGAGCGGAAGTACTCCGTGGCGATGTTGAACTTGCTCATGCCGAGGTTCACGGCCTCCTGGAGCTGCTCGTCGGGGATGTCGGAGCATCCGTGCATGACGAGGGGAACGCTGACGGCCTCCCTGCAGGCCTTGATGCGCTCCATGTCGAGGTTCGGGACCTTGACGTAGGGACCGTGGGCGTTGCCGACGGCGATGGCGAGCGAACCACAGCCGGTGCCCTCGACGAACTCCTCGGCGAGGTTCGGGTCGGTATAGTGGTCGCTGTTCACGAAGTCGTTGGCGTCGGAGCCGTTGCCGACGTGGCCGAGCTCGGCCTCGATGTCAACGTCGAAGATCTTGGCGACCTGGACGACGTCCTTCGTGAGCTGGAAGTTCTCCTCATAGGGAAGCGAGGAGCCGTCGACCATGACGGAGGGGAAACCGGCCTTGACGCCCTTGACGGCGATCTCGTAACCAGCGGAGTGATCCTGGTGGACGGCGACGGGCACGCTCGCGCGCTCGGCGTAATAGCGGGCTGCGAAGGCGATGATGTCGAGGGCACAGTGGTCCTCGAAGCCGGGCCAGTACTGGATGATGATAGGCATGTGCTCATCCTCGGCGGCCTGGATCGCATAACGGATGGTCTCCGTGTTGATGACGTTGATCGCGGGCACGCCATAGTGGTGCTCGGTCGCATGTTGAAGAAGCTCGTTGACCTTGATGAGAGACATCTTTGTCTTCCTTTCACTTGGATAACCATTGGATTGGACAGTTCTCAGCTCGTCAGCTGGTTGAACACGAAGAGAAGCGCGAGGCAGGCAGGCGCTTGCAAAACGCGGTGGAGCCTATGCGGCCGACTGGCCCTCAGGCTGTGGCGCTGCGCTTCGACGCCACAGTACGTACGCCACAAGAGCAACGACCGCAGCAATCGTTGAAGCGAGGGCGAAGGCCAGAAAACCCGCGTGCGTGCCGAGCGCGTCGCACGCCCAACCGCCAAACAGGTTCGCAACCACGACGGACAGACCGCTCTGAACCATCGCGAAGGCGCTCTGACCTCGAGCGCGACAATCCTCGTAAGTGTGGTTGGCAATGTAGGTAACGCAGGAGTAGTAGACGGTCATGTAACTCACGCTCTGCAGCAGCTGGCCGCAGATCATGACCGGGACGATGCCGGTGCCCACGAGCACGAGCCTGAGCGCCGCCATGAAGCAGGAAAAGATCAGGAGGTTCATCTCGCCGAAGCGCCTGACCAGCTTGGAGGAAACGAGCAGGATGGGGATCTCGCTCGCAGCGGAGACCGCACTCAGGACGCCCACGAGGTTCTGACCCTCGCCAAGCTCGACCGCGTAGCGGCCCAAGAACGCCCCGATGAAGCCAATCGCGGCCGAACTGATGAAGGCGAAGACCAAGACGAAGGCGATCTCATTGCTGGTGAACAGCGAGAGGAGGCCCTTTCCGTGGGAGACCTTGGGATCGTCCGCGGCATTGGCGCGAATTCCCGCCTCGGGGAGGCGCCACATGTGAGCCGCGAAGACCACCAGCGCGGCAGAGACCACCGCGAACTGGATTTGAGGAGCCATGTCGAGCAGCCGACCGACGATCAGGACGACGATGGCATAGCCGATAGTGCCACCCATGCGAATGCGAGAAAAGTCCAGGCCAGAGCGATCCGCGAGCTCGATGACGAGGGAGTCGCTCAGGGGCAGGAGCCCCGAGAAAAACGCCGAGAACGCAAAGGTTACGAGAAGGACCGGGACGAACGTCGACGCCAGGTAATACAGCGGAGCGAGTACCGCCGCCGCAAGGCAGAGGATCACGATGACCGCGCGGCGGCGCCCGAGCTTGTCGGCGATCGTCGACCAGAGCGGCTGGATGGCGAGCGCACACACCGGGGTCGCCGCGAGGAGGATGCCGGTCTGGGCTGCGCTGAGGCCGAGACTCGTGTAGTGAGCGGAGAGGAACGGCGAGTACACGCCCGCGCAGACCCAGTAGAGGACGTTCGCGAAGAACAGCGAAGTCATGCTTGCGTTTGTCCTGGCGTTGTGCATCGTGCTTCTCCCTTCTTGCTCGCCGGGTGCCTGTCTGGGCTTCGAAGTGATTCGCCATCTAGCGTGAAACGAAGTTGCGAGCCGTTGGAACAATGTTCTGTTGTTTCATCGTTTTTGTGCCGTTGTTTCACGGCTCATAAGATAGCAGCTCAAGATGAGATTGTGCCGGGGAAGCACCGATTTACCGTGAACGGTAGGAAATCAGCGGTGAAACGCTATTTCACCGCTTATGAAACATTTTGCTTTATTTTCACCTCTCTTGACCTAAGATACAAAGCAAACTAGGGCCAAGGAGTAACCATGGATAAGACAGGGGATGTGCTCAGCCACATCTGCGCGGTCATGAACAGCCTATCCCCCTCGGAGAAGGCAATCGCAACGTATGTGCTCGACCACCCGTCGGACGTCGCAACGATGACCGTCCGCGAACTCGCCGCAGAAACCGGTACGTCACCGGCGTCTGTTTCGAGGTTCGCAAGGACGCTTGACTACCGAACCTATTCGGACATGCGTCTGGCGCTCGGCATATCCATCAGCAGGGCCTCCGGCGAGGAAAAGGCCACGGGCGGCAAGGTTACTCTGGACGACGTCGAGGGCTCCATTAAGTACGTCCTGTCTCACAAGGTCAAGGAGCTCTCCCAAACCGCCTCGCTCATTGACTCCGATGACTTTTCGGCAGTCGTCAATCTGCTCCACAACGCCAACCTCGTCCTGATTGCGGGCGTCGGCAACTCGATTAGCATGGGCGTAAACGCGGCGTTCAAGCTCTCACAGGTTGGAGTCAGGGCGTTTTGTCCCAGTACCACCGATGCCATGGTCTCCGCCGCAACCAGCCTCAAGGAGAATGACATCCTGCTCGTCATTTCGACGTCCGGATACTCGAAGCGCCTCGTCAACATATTCGACTCTGCCGAGGATTCGAACACCCCCATCATCATGATCACAGACAACCCAGATACGCCGCTCGCGAAGCGTGCCACGTATATCATCCGAGCCATCTCGCGAGATCAGGCCATCACCGGAACCGAGGTCGCCTTCTCGCACAGCTCGATCAACTTCGTCATCGAGCTGCTGTTCCTCTTCCTGACCTCTTGCTGGGATGACCCGGTAGAGTTTAACAGGATCATCTCGAAGAATCTCTTGGGAGACAGGCAATACAGCTAGGACGACGCACACCGGCGCACCGACGCCCAGACCGAAACGGGAGGACCCCTTGATAAAGCTCATCCTCGCAGACATGGACGGGACCCTGCTGCCGTTTGGCTCAAGGGTCGTATCGGAGCGCACGCACAGCGCGATTCTTTCGGCGCTTGATGTGGGCATCGCGTTCGGCCCCGCAAGCGGCCGCGACTACGCCGACCTGGCCGATGCCTTTGACGGCGACGCGCGCTGTTTCTCGACCGGCATCATGGCCAACGGAAAGAAGGTCTTCTCCAGCGGCGAACTCGTGTTCAAAAAGACGCTCTCGACGGAGGCCCTCGTCAAGCTCGATAGCGCCGTACGCCCCTACGCGGGGACGTCACTCTGGCTAGTCGCCGATATCGATGAGACAGGCAAACGCTGCGAGCAGTTCCTCTGCGCCGTCGAGCCTGGCGACGAATTCGCCCTGGAAATCGTTAAGGACTCCGGAAGAGACATGGCGCTCGGAGACGTGCCCACGAACCGTGACGTCATCACCGCCGGCATCTTCGTCAACGTCAGCTCCGCCCCGACGGAAGTCGTTCGGAGTCGATGCAAGGAAGCCTGCCCAGAGCTTGATTTCCCCTCGCCCGTCCCATTCTTCCTCGATGTTGTTCCGGCTGGCTGGAGCAAAGTAAACGGACTCGACGCGCTTCTCGGCAGCCTTGGGGTCACGCTGGACGAGGTCGCTTTTATCGGAGACTCGGAAAACGACGTGACGCTCCTCGAAAAGGTGCCGAACTCCTACGCAGTCGCGGGCGCGATGCCAGAGGCGAGGGCCGCGGCCCATCACCTGATCGGGGACGCAGCCGAGGACTCCGTCGCGAAGCTCATCGAACAGATTGTCCAGCAGCGAGGCTAGGGTTCCGCCAGCGTGGCATGCGCCGCGTGCCTCGTCATCCGTTCGTGGCGCGCTACCTCGTGACGATCCAGAGCGTGGCCATCGTCGCGACGCCGATGCCTACGATGAGCGCGACCCACAGGACGCGGACCACGAGGTTCATGTCGCCCGCCACCACCATGTCGTTCGCGTGCCAGAACCAGCTCTCGTTTCCCTTGCGCATGATGCCCTCCCTTGGCCTCGATTACGCCATCTATGGCCGAGCAATCGCAGGTCACGTGCCGTGGATTTGCCCTACGCCCAGCTTTCAGTTCTGTAAGGCGGCGGGAGCCTGTGCGAGACCCCGAGTCCTGAGGCTGTTGCAATGAAAATGGGAATCAAGGAGCACGCATCAATCATATGGGTTCCTTTCGAGGGCGATGGCAAATGAAGCATCCATCATATAATGGAGCGACGCAACCAGAGAGGTCACCCATGGAATTTTACGCAAGCTGCCCCGAGGGCTTTGAGTCCGCACTCGCCGACGAGCTTAAACGGCTCGGGCTTTCGCATGTACGCCGCCTTAAGGGCCGCGCTACGTTTGAGGGCGAGCTCGAAGAAGGCTACCGCGCCTGTCTGTGGTCGCGCCTGGCCAGCCGCGTGTTTGTGGTGCTTGGGCGCTTTGAGGCGCAGGATGCCGATGCGTTGTACGACGGCGTTTACGACATTGCCTGGGAAAACATCGTCCGCCCCGGCGCCACCATTGCCATCACTGCCCGTGGTGTGACCGAGCAGCTGCGCAACACGCGCTTCTCGGCCCTGCGCGCCAAGGACGCATTGTGCGATCGCCTGGCCGAGACCACGGGCCGTCGCGCCGATGTCGATGCTGCCGACCCCGATGTCCACCTGCTGCTTTCGCTACGCCAGCGCCGTGCGAGCATAAGCCTGGACCTTTCGGGCGACCCGCTGTTCAAGCGCCTGCCGCCCGCCGCGACCCGCGCCGGCGAGGGCACACACGTGCTGCGCCCCGACTATGCCGCCCTGGTGCTGGCGCAGGTCGGCTGGACCGCGCTGTGCGAGCGCGAGCTGACGGCCGACGACTACGAAAACGAGGCCCTACCTACGCTGATCGACGCCTCGTGCGCCGGCGGCGGCCTGCTGCTGGAGGCCGTGAACATCCTGACCGACCGCGCCCCGGGCGCCGCACGCGAGCGCTGGGGCTTTGAGGGCTGGCAGCTGCACGATGCCGCCCTATGGGAGCAGTTGCTTGCCGAGGCACGCGGGCGCGAGGCGGCAGCGCGTGAGCGCCAGGCGCGCATCGTGGCCGCGGACATCGACCCCGCCGCCCGCAAGACCGCCGAGCGCATGGTTAAGTTTGCCGGCTACAAGCGCTTTGTCGATTTTTGCGCCGCCAAGCCCGCCACCGTGCTGGACCATGCGGGCGCTGTCGCCGGCGCCGCCGTGGTCGCGGACACCACCGAGACGCCGCTTTCGCTCATGCACGACGCCATGACGCTGGTCGGCGAGCTGCGCCGCGCGCCCGAGCTTGCCGCCGCACCGGTCGCCGCGCTCACCCGCGACGGATTGCTGGCCCGCGCGCTCCACGCCGAGCCCGAGTGCTCGATCGCCGTCATGCCCAACAACGAGGAGGCGACCATCGAAGTCTGGCCCTCTCTCGACCACGCCGCCGCGGCATTTGAAGCTGCGACCAGCGCGGATGCCGAAGAGCAGGCCGCGGATGCCGAAGATGAAGCCGCCAACACCCCCATGCCCGAACCTGCCGCTACGCTCGACCTGGGCGACGGCAAGCCGCTGCCCGTGCTCATCCCCGAGTCCGAGCAGTTCGCCAACCGCCTGCGCAAGAACGCACGCCTGCGCCGCAAGTGGGCCAAACGCGAGGGCGTAAGCTGCTACCGCGTCTACGATGCCGACCTGCCCGACTACTCCGCCGCCATCGACCTGTACGAGGGCTGTCCGCAGACGCCGGGCCGCTGGCTCGTCATCGCCGAATACGCCGCGCCCAAGTCCATCGACCCCGCACTGGCCCAAGCCCGTATGCTCGATATTCTGGCCATCGCGCCGCGCATCCTGGATGTTCCGGCCGAGCACGTGCACGCCAAGGCCCGCATGCGTTCGCGCGGCGGCTCGCAGTACGGCAAGCAGGGCGCCGGCAAGGGCGGCTCGGGCGAGCGCGCCAATATCGCGCGCCGTCGCCTGCCGCTCATCGAGGAGGGCGGGCTCACCTTTGCCGTCAACTTTGACGACTATCTGGATGTGGGCATCTTCCTGGATCACCGCGTCACGCGCAACCTGGTGCGCGAGCACGCCAAGCATGCGCGTCGCTTCCTCAACCTGTTTGCCTACACCGGCACCGCCACCTGCTATGCGGCAGACGGCGGCGTCGAGGAGACCGTGACGGTCGACCTCTCCAACACCTATCTGGACTGGGCCGAGCGCAACATGCGCCAGAATGGCTTTGTGGGGCCGCAGCATCACTTTGTGCGCGACGACGTGCTCGCCTGGATTCGCGACCAGCGCCAGACACGCAACCGCTGGGACCTGATCTTTGTCGACCCGCCCACGTTTTCGAACTCGTCCAAGATGGGCCGCCGCACCTGGGATGTCCAGCGCGACCATGTTGAGCTTTTGGCCGGCGTATCGCGCCTGCTCGCGCAGGGCGGCCACGCCATCTTTAGCTGCAACCTGCGCGGCTTCCGCCCCGAGACGCGCAAGCTCGCCCGCGCGGGCGTGGTGCTGGAGGACATTACGGCGCAGACCATCCCCGAGGATTTCGCGCGCAACCAGAAGGTGCATCATTGCTACATCGTGCGCCGCCTACCCATCGAGGACGCCATGGCAGAGGTCGGCTTTAGCGCCGAGGAAATTGCCGAGCGCGTCGAGGAACTGCGTAACCCCGAGGCCCGCAAGCCCCATGCGGCAGTACCCGCGCACGCGCAGGCCGGCAACGGCAAGTCCAACTTTGCCGGCAAGCCCTTCCCCGCCGGCAAGCCCAAAAAGAAGAAGTTCTACGCCAGCAAGCCCAAGGGCAAATAACAAAGTTGCGGTGGAATACGGACTGTTTTGCCTGGAATTAGGCAAATTTAGACCGTATTTCACCGCAACTCATATTGGGATGGTGGTTGGCTATCTAGCCTTGGGTGACTAGGCGATAGCCGATACCCACATGCGTCTGGATATAGCGCGGATGCGCGGGGTCGGACTCGATCTTCTTGCGCAGCGTGCCCATAAAGACGCGCAGGCTCGCCAGGTCGCTCTTGGTCGCCGTGCCCCAAATCTCGTGCAAAATAAACTGGTGCGTGAGCACCTTGTCGGCGTTGCGTGCCAGCAGGCACAGGAGCTTATACTCGATCGGCGTCAGATGCAGTTCCTCGCCATCCATCGTGGCGATGCCGGCATCAAAATCGATATGCAGCTCACCGGTATCGAACGAGCCCTCGGAGACAACGCCGCCCGTCTGCGCATACGAAAGGCGCCTGAGCGTCGTGCGAATGCGCGCGAGCAGCTCCTCGACCGAAAACGGCTTAGTCAGGTAGTCATCGGCGCCGGCATCGAGTGCGCGGATCTTGTCCGCATCCTCGCTGCGCGCCGAGACCACGATAATCGGCATGCCCGACCATGCGCGCACCGACTCCACCACCTTGACGCCGTCCATATCGGGCAGGCCCAGATCGAGCAGCACAATGCTCGGTGCCTGCGATGAGGCGGCGGCGATGGCGGCATGGGCAGTCTCAACGGCCATATGACGCAAGCCGTGCGCCTCGAGCGCGGCAACGATAAGGTTGCGGACGGCGGGATCGTCCTCAACGACCAAGATGAGCGGTTTTACGGCAGAGTTCGGCACGGCGCTACTCCTTATCAAACGAAACGTCGGCGGCGGGAAGTTCAATCGTAAAGACCGAACCGTGCGGGTCCGCCGCGGCAACCTCTATGCTACCGCCATGTGCCAACGCAATGGAACGGCAGAGCGAAAGACCCAGGCCAACGCTGCGGTGGCTGTCGGCCAGACCATGGTTGGCGGTATAGAACGACTCGAAGATCCGCTCGCGATCCTCGGGCGCGATGCCCGGACCATCATCGGCCACCGAGCACGCCACGCGTCCATCGTCGACGCTAATCGAAATCATGATATGCGAGCCCGCGGGCGTATAGGTGATGGCGTTGTTCACCAGATTGACCACCAGCTGCACCATCAGGCGTGCATCGACGTTGACGAGCGCCGGCTCATCGCACGCCACCACCTTAAGGTCGTGCTCGCGCACGGCAGGGTTCACGTGGCGCAGCGCCTCCTCGACGATATCGTCCATGAGCTCGAGCGTAGTCGACAGACGCATGCCGCCGCCCTCGAGCTTGGTGATGGCGAGCAGATTCTCGACGGTGGCGTTGAGCCACAGCGCATCCGAGCGAATGGATAGAAGCAGGCCGCGGCGCGTCTGGGCATCGAGCACGGCGGTGCCGGTCGAGCCCTGGTCGAGCAGCACGTCGGCATTACCCGAAATACTGGTAAGCGGTGTGCGTAGATCGTGCGAGATGGAGCGCAGCAGGTTGGCGCGCAGCTGTTCGTTTTTGGCGAGCACCGCCGCCTCCTCGCGGGCCTCCATGGCGCGGGCGCGGTCGAGCGCCAGCTCGCCTTCGCTCACGATGGCATCGGCAAGCGTCCGCTCCTCATGCGTCAGCACGTCGGGCTCGGCAACGATAGCCAGCACGCCCACCACCGAGGCGGGGTCGCCCGAACGGACGAAGCCGTCGCCCGTGCGAACCGTCAGGTAGATGCCATAAAACGCCGAGCCGCCATAGGTGGCATCGAGCGGCGTTCCCACATAGGCGGACGCCGAGAGCCGCGGCGGCATCTGCGGCGCCAGTTCATGCACCGGCGCGGCATCGCCCACGGCCGTGTATGTCGCACGCGGCAGCAGGTCATCGCCCTCGGCGTCGGCGCTGTACCACACGACCGGACAGCCCGAAAGACGCGCCAGCTGCGTTGCCATGGCATGGACAATCTGCTGCTGATCGGCGCACCGCTGCAGCATGCGGTTGGTCTCGAGCACCATATGCGTGCGGCGGTCGCTGGCGGCAGCCTGTGCCAAGGCACGGCGCAGGGCCAACGCAATCGAGCTCGACACAAGCGAGACCACGAACATGATGAAGAACATGCCGGGATAGACGCGGTCGATAAACGACAGCGAGTAGCGCGGGCCGACAAACAAGAAGTTGTAGAGTGCCACAGCAGCAGCCGAGCTCAGCAAGCAATACAGGCGACTCCAGGTAAAGAATGCGCACAGCTGAACGGCGAACACATAGACGATCATGATGCTCGGCGCGAGACCCGGATGGTCGAGCAGCGCGCCCACAATCGTCGCCGCGACCAGCAGTCCCACCGATACGCAGGCGTCATACAGAGGAGTGCGGCGCGTCAGCGTTGTGCGCCGCCACCAAAAGCTATCGGCAATATCGCCGTCCGTACGGACGTCCATCAGCCCCCGCCCCTCTCAAAAACAAAAACCACCACAAAGGGACAGGCACCTTTGTGGTGGTTTCCCTTGTGGTGGTTCCAAGTGTATAGCCTTTGCAACCGGCGGTCGCTAGACAAACAGCACGTGCGCGAGCAGCGCGCAAACGCACGCCGCGACAAGCAGCGTCACCACGATCGAGATCACGCGGTCGGCCATGTCCATGTTGGCACGGTTCGTCAAAAACCGATCTTCGGCGGCGTCAGCGCGTGCCTCACGTACCAGCTCGGCAATCACCTCGCGGCCATCAAGCATCTTTGCATCCATGTTTGCCTCCCCGGTCTCAATCTTGTCCATCGAAAACCAACTCCGTGCAACCTGTCGGCGCCTACGGCCGCTCGTTGGGGGCCAGGCGTTGCATCTTGTTCACGGCCTTGAACTTGGTGAACAGCGGCACGTACTCAAAGCTCACGTTGGAGTTCTCCAGGCCGTACCAGCGTGCAGGCGTGCCGGCGGCGCGGCGGATGATGTACTTGAGCGTGATAGCCGTACGCTCGCTCGGCTCCACATCGCTTTCGGGCGCCAGAAGCTTACGGATCAGAACGAACTTGAACGTACCGATGTTACCCGGATCCTTGTAGACCGAGTAGTCATGCGTCTGCGCCGGCAGCTCGCCGGTGGCAGCCAGGTCCTGAACGACCTGGCGCAGGTAGGCATTGACGCGCTGGTTGATCTTGTAGCCCAGGTACAGATGCACGCGGAACACGTAGTCGGTGCCGAACGTCTCGACCGAATAGGCAAAGGTGTGCGGTTCATCCATGGTCTCGACATTCACAAACCACCAGGCGCGGGCGCGCTTGGGATGCTTGTCCAGAATCGAGTAGACGATGTCGCGGTCGATGTAGTCGGTATGGGTGTCCTTGGTCAGGTACACGACGTTGTCGCTCAGGCGCTCGTAGCGATCGTCGTCGCGCAGGCGCTTGAGCTGCGGCAGGTAGCTGCGCAGCGGCAGCAGCGTAAACTGGCGCTGCTCAACAGCCGTACCGTTGTACCAGCACACCATGATACCCATGATGAGCGCGGCCATGAGGATGGTGAAATAGCCGCCGTGGAAGAACTTGGTGAGCGAGCTCACGAAGAAGAAGCCTTCGAGCAAAAGGAAGAAGGCCGCGAAGATCCACGGCGCGACCTTGAGCTTGCGCTCCTCGTGCAGGTAGAAGAAGAGCAGCAGCGTGGTGCACATCATAGTCAGCGTAATGGCAAGGCCGTAGGCGGCTTCCATATGCGCCGAGTTCTGGAACAGCAGCACCACAATGACGCAGCCCACGAGCATGACGTTGTTGACCATGGGGATGTAGAGCTGGCCCTTGGTCTCGGCAGGGTAGAAGACCTGCATGTGCGGCATGAGGTCCAGACGGCTGGCCTCGGACACCAGCGAGAATGCGCCGGTGATGAGCGCCTGCGAGGCAATGATGGCCGCAACGGTGGAAAGGCCGACGGCAAACGGGCGCAGGCCCGGGGCGAGCATCTGGTAGAACGGGTTGAGATCGGCAATGCCCATGAGCTCGGGGTTGGCAGCGTTGTTCATAAGCCAAGCGCCCTGGCCCATATAGGAAAGCAGCAGGCAGCACTTAACGAACGGCCAGGTAGCGTAGATGTTGCCGCGGCCGACGTGGCCCATGTCGGAGTAGAGCGCCTCGGCACCGGTGGTGGCGAGGAAGCAGCTGCCCAGAATCATGATGCCCGCATGGTTGTTGGGGCTCAGCAAAAAGGCGATGCCGCGCACCGGGTTGAGGCACAGCAGCACGGCGGGGTGCTGGAGGACAAAGAACAGACCCGTACCGCCCAAGAACAGGAACCACAGCGTCATGATGGGGCCAAAGGCGTGACCGATCTTGGCCGTACCGATGCGCTGCACCAAGAAGAGCACGATGATGATGGCGAGCGTAATGGCAACGACGCGGCCCTGATCATCGCCCAGCACGGCATGGACCGCCGGGATAGTGCGCAGGCCCTCGATGGCCGTGGTAACGGTAACGGCCGGCGTCAGGATGCCGTCGGCGAGCAGCGCGGCGCCACCCAGCATGGCGGGGATGATAAGCCACTTACCGCAGCGCTTGACCAGGCTGTACAGGGCAAAGATGCCGCCCTCACCATGGTTATCGGCGCGCAGCGAGATGAGCACATACTTGATGGTGGTCAGCAGCGTGACCGTCCACACGACAAGGGAGAGCGCGCCGAGCACGAACTCCTCCGTGACGCTTCCGATGCCGCCGTTGCCGGCAACGAGCGCCTTGGTTACATACATGGGGCTGGTGCCGATATCGCCGTACACCACGCCCAGCGTGACGAGCATCGCCGAGATGCTCACAGGAATCGCAGCGTGCGAGGCTGCCTCCTTGGCCTTTTGTTCCATAAGCCGGTTTCCTCCCAACTTTAATGTTCGAAGGAATTATAGGTAATCGGCCCATGTTTGAATGGCACTGTTTTCCCAGCTAAATAAACATTTATACGGCCTTTAGGCCACCTCGGCGATATGGAATGTGACAAAGGGACTGTCCCTTTGTCACATCACCGCATTCGTTACTTGCCGAGCCAGTTTTTGAACCACCACTCCATGGAACGGCTCATCTCGGCCATAAAGGGGCTCGTGTGCTTGCGGGTGTAGATATCCACCACGCGCTCGCCTACCTCGCGGGCATGCGGACGGAACATCGCGTCCATCTCGGCCACCTGCGCGTCCATGGTCGTGGCGCCGGCGCGGCAGTAGCGCTCCTCGTGCACCAGGTTCACCACGGGGTGCGCGATTGCCGGGCGCTCCTTACGGGGCGTGCCGATGATGAGCATCGACAGCGGCATGGTATAGGGCGGCAGATCGAGCAGCTCGGCGACTTCCTCGGCATTCTCGACGATATCACCGATGTAGCAGCTCCCCAGCCCCAGGGCCTCGGCGGCAACCACGGCGTTTTGCGCGGCGATCACGGCATCCTGGGCCGCGATCGCAAAGTCGCCCAAACCCGGCGCGCGGCGGGGCGCCTTGCCCGTGCGCTCGACAAACTCGGGCTCAAAGCAGCCCACGTGCTCAAACAGATCGATCCACTTGGCATAATCGACCACAAATATAAGTGCCCAGGGCGCCTTGGCGATCATGGGCTGGTGATCGCACAGGTCGGCCAGACGATCCAGCGTAGCCTGCTCGCGAATGCTCACGATGGAATACATCATCATGGCGCCTGCCGACGGCGCACGACTCGCCGCATGCAAAATCGCCGCCCGCTGCTCGTCGGTCACCGCCACGGGGCGGTCGTCGTCATCACGCGCGAAGGCACGCGTGGAGGAACGGTGCTCCAACGTGTCCAGCACCGCGTTGCCCGTGGTCTCGACCGGATAGCCGTACGTATCGACCGCCGCTCCATCGCCGCCCATGTCCGCCTTGCAAACCTGCTCGTTCATCGCCTCATCCTCGCCATTTCTTTAAGAAGCCTTTACGTTTCCGTGTAATTCCCGTCCATTATCGCGCAGGTCGCCACTACATTGCGCCACACCGCCACACGTGCGCGTTAATATGGCTGGTTGTTGTGCGCAGTCCGCAAATGCAGCGCATATTTAAGTAACAATCGGGTAAACCCCCGCTTTCGTAGGTTTTAAGTTTGTGAGGAGTCTCAGCATGTTCGCTGCCGCCATCTCGCTCGTCGGTCTTGCGGCGACCGTCTACCTTGTCTTGCGCGAGGCCAAGGCCATTCGCGCTCAGTCGGGCACCGTTGCCAAAAGCGCTCTTGGGTGGAGCGTCGTCTTCGGCCTGTTCCAGGTCTTTTTGACTATTTGGGGCGCCGTGGGCCTCGTCGCTCAAAACGAGCCGCTCGCCTTTGTGATGCTCATCCTGACCAATGCCATCCTCACCGGCTGCGCTTGGGCCAGCATCGCCCGCGACCGCATCGCCCCGCGCGTCTTTGCGTTCGCCGCGCCCGACGCCCCCACCCCCACCGGCAAGCTCGCCCGCCTGCGCGGCGCCTTTGTGGGCAAACCGCTCGTCGCCGCCGTCTTGTGCCTGCTGCTCGCCGGCGTCTTTGCGCTGCTGGGAATGGAAGTCTCGTCCAACCACGACTTTACCTGGGTCTACCCCCTGTGCATCCTGCTCGAGTGGGCCATCATCACCGTGCTCATGACCGGCTTGTTCTTCCTATTCCAGCGCCACGGCGCAGCTCCCGCGGTCCTGGCCTTTGCCCTCTTTGTCCTGGGCATTGCCGAGTTCTTCGTCATCACGTTTAAATCCATGCCGATCCAGCCGGGCGACCTTTCGGCCATCTCCACCGCCGCCGCGGTCGCCGGCAACGGCTACACCTTCTCGATCTCGCTGTTCTGCGTGCTGTCCATGGGCTTTACCGCCATCGCCATGCTGCTGTGCGAGTACGCCGGCCTGGTGGCACCGCACCGTCAGAAGGGTGCCGCCAACGCCAAGCGCATGCTGCTCACCAACCTGCTCGTAGCGGTGCTGTGCCTGGGCGGCGTGACCGCGCATGTCACGCTCATCGACTACTACAACACCCTCGGCATCACCGTCTACACCTGGCGCCCACTCGAGAGCTACTGGCGCGAGGGCTATCTGCCTGCCTTTATTAGTGCAGCGCAGTCCATCAAGCCGCCCAAACCCGCCGACTATTCTGTCGATGACGCCAAGGCCACGCTCAAAAAATACGCCAAGGCCTACGACAAGTCCGACGCCGCCAAGAGCGACGAGCGCACCGCCGCAAAGGAGCAATTCGACAGCGAGAAGCCCACGGTCATCGCCATCATGAACGAGACCTTCTCGGACCTGTCCATCTACCAGAACATGCGCGCCGGCTACGAGGGCCCGCAGTACTTTAAGAGCCTGTCCAACTGCCTCAGCCGCGGCAAGCTCTACGTGAGCGCCTACGGCGGCGGCACGGCCAATACCGAGTTTGAGTTTATGACCGGCAACTCCATGGCCAACCTGGGCTCGGGCGTGTACCCCTACACCATCTACAACATGGAGACGACCGGGAACCTGGCAGAGCAGTTCAAATCGCTCGGCTATTCCACCACGGCCATGCACCCCAACCACGCAACCAACTGGAACCGCGAGAACGTCTACAAGGACTTTGGCTTTGACCAGTTCCTGTCCATCAACGACTTCCAGGGAGCCGACACCCTGCGCGGCATGGTGACCGACCAGGCTACCTACGACAAGATTCTTGAGCTGCTCGACCAGAACGCCGACCCGCAGTTTATCTTCGACGTGACCATGCAGAACCACTCGGGCTACGATACGGGTCTGCTGCCGGTCGACAAGCAGATGCACCTGAACATCGACACGACCGACCTGGACGCCAAGACCGTCGAGGACGGCACGCTCTCCGATGTCGATGAATATGTCTCGTGCATCGAACAGTCCGACCAGGCGCTGCGCTACTTCCTCAACGCCCTGAGCAAGCTCGACCGCAAGGTAGTCGTGGTGTTCTGGGGCGACCACCAGCCGTTCTTCCCGTCCAAGTTCAATGACAAGTGGTTTACCGGCGAGGACGACGCCACCCACCAGGAGCGTTTGTGGCAGACCGACTACATCATCTGGGCCAACTACGACGTTGCCGGCTGCGACCAGACGAGCGAGGTCGACGACCTGTCCACCAACTACCTGTCCACCCAGCTCATGCAGCTGATCGGCGCACCGCTGACCGACTACCAGAAGGCGCATATGACGCTGCGCGAGTCGCTGCCCGCCATCAACTCGGTGGGCTACGAGGACGCCAGCCTGCGCTGGGCACTCTCCTCCAACGTCACCGGTGACGACGCCGCCGCAGCAGCCGCCACCAAGGCGCGCGAGGATTACGCCAAGATGCAGTATTACGAGATGTTCCGCGACGGCAAGAACGTCTACACCGAGCATTTCCAGACCGAGGCCAACGAGACCGACCCCAACCTGGCGCCGGGTACAACCAAGATCAAGTAGCGGCGCGTCTTAACTGGTTCGTCTGCCCGGCGGCGCGGAATGTAAGGTTCCCTGCTCGGACAGTCCTGCTCGCACGGAGAGCACATTAAGTGCTCTCCGGCTC